>NZ_JAKRFE010000027.1:0-46890 GCF_022348225.1 Gordonia sp. McavH-238-E | reverse complement strand
GTATCGGACGGGTGATCGGGTGCGGTGGAGTGGTGTGGGTGAGTTGGAGTATGTGGGTCGTGTTGATTTTCAGGTGAAGTTGCGGGGGCAGCGGGTTGAGTTGGGGGAGATCGAAACCGTCCTCGCCGGCGCCGACGACGTGGTCGCCGTGGCGGTGGTGGTGCGCGACGACCGACTGGTCGCCTATGTCGCCGGCCCGGAAGGGTCTGCGGTACCGCGGATACGAGAGCACGCTGCCCGCCGGCTCGCGTCGTACATGGTGCCCGACACGGTCGTGGTGCTGGATGCGCTGCCGCTGAACACGGCGGGCAAGGTCGACCGCAAGGCGCTGCCCGCACCGGACTTCGTCTCCGCTGCACGGGTCGAACCCGACACCGACACGGAACGAGCCATCCTGGCCATTGTCGCCGAGGTGCTCGGGCGCGAGCGGGACGCCCCGGCCATCTCGGTGGTGGACAGCTTCTTCGAGATCGGCGGGCACTCGCTGTCGGCAACTCGGGTTGCCGCGCGCATCGCGCACGTCTTCGGTGTCCGGTTCGGCGTGCGCGAACTGTTCGACGCGCCGACGGTGCGGACGATGGCCGCGTATGTCGATGCCATGTTCGGCGATCGCGGGGGTCGCCGGGCCGGCATCGTCCCGGTCACGGACACAACGGAATTGGGGTCCGTCCCGCGTCCCACACGTCCGCCGCTGTCGACCGCACAGCAGCGCATGTGGTTCATCAACCAGTTCGACCCGACGTCATCTGCCTACAACATCCCGATCGCGCTGCGCGTGCAGGGGCGTCTCGACGTGGTCGCTCTCCGCGCGGCGCTGGCCGATGTGATGGAGCGGCACGAGGTCCTGCGGACGCGATACCCGCAAGGCGCCGACGGCCGGCCGTGGCAGGACGTTGCCCCGGCATCGGAGATCACCGTCGATCAGTGGTGGCGGAACACCGGCGTGGACACGTTGTCCGCGGAACCGTTCGACGTCACCCGCGACCTGCCGATCCGGGCGGGGATCGCCGATTCCGTCCCGACTCGGGACCGTCCCGACGACCAGGTGCTGGTCGTCGTCGTGCATCACATCGCAGCCGACGGCGAGTCCATGGTGCCGCTCGTCGACGATCTCCTGCAGGCCTACCGCTCTCGAGTCGCCGGTGTCGCGCCGGTCCGCGCTCCGCTGGCGGTGCAGTACGCGGACGTGGCCCTGTGGCAGCAGCGGGCACTGGGCTCGGTGGACGACCCGGCCTCCGAGCTCGGTCGACAGGCCCGCTGGTGGCGGAGTCGGCTTGCCGACCTACCCGAGGTCCTCGAACTGCCCGCCGACCGGCCCCGGCCGCCGGTGGCGTCTCACCGCGGTGCGGTGGTGGAGTTCGATCTCCCGGATGACCTGGCGCCTCGGATCGAGCAATTCGCCCGGACCCACGGTGTGACGGTCTTCATGGTGCTGCATGCGTCGGTCGCCGTCGTGCTCGCCCGTCTGTCGGGTACCTCGGACATCGCGGTGGCTTCGCCGGTCGCCGGCCGTGGGCGGGCCGAGCTCGACGCCCTGATCGGGATGTTCGTCAACACCCTGGTGCTGCGCACCTCCGTCGATTCCGCGGCGACATTCGGTGAGATGGTTCGGCTGGTGCGGGACACCGATCTCGACGCGTTCGCGGCGGCGGACGTGCCCTTCGAGTACCTGGTCGAGGCGCTGGCACCCACTCGCAGCGAGGCCTTCGCCCCGCTGGCCCAGGTGCTGCTGACCCTGGAGCAGACGTCGGTGGGGGAACTGACGGCACCGGGCCTGACGCTCACGCCCGTCGATGCCGGTCCGCCGGCCGCCCGGTTCGACCTGATGATCGGGATGACCGCCGACCGGGATCCCGATGGTGCCCTCGCCTCGCTGGCCGGCCGGATCGTCTACGCGACCGACCTCTTCGACGCGCGCACGGCGCACCGCGTCGCTGCCCGCATCGTCGATGTTCTCGACGCGGGCCTCGCCGATCCCGAGGTGATCGTCGGCGACATCGATCTCGTGGACGAGGGGGAGCGCGCGGCCATCGAGGGTTGGTCGCGTGGTGTGGGTGTGGGTGTGGGGTTGGGGTGGTCGGGTCGTTCGGTGGGGTCGGTGGTTGCTGAGCGGGTGGGGTTGTCGGTGGGTGATGTGGCGGTGTGGGTGGGTGAGCGGGTGGTGTCGTATGGGGAGTTCGGTGGGTTGGTGGGGGGTGTGGCGCGGGAGTTGGCGGGGTTGGGTGTGGGTGTGGATTCGGCTGTGGGTGTGGTGATGTCGCGGTCGTTGGAGTTGTTGGTGGCGGTGCATGCGGTGGTGGCTGTGGGTGGTCGGTATGTGCCGGTGGAGGTGGATGCGCCTGCGGAGCGGGTGGGGTTCATGTTGTCGACGGCTGGTGTGGGTGTGGTGGTGGTGCGTGCGGGTGATGTGGGTGGGGGTGATGTGTTTTCTGGCGTTGAGGGTGTTGGGGGTGTGCGGCGGTTGGTGGTGGATTGTGGTGAGGGGGTGGGTGTTTCGGGTGTTGGGGGTGCGGGGTTGTTGGGTGGGGTGGTGTCGGGTGTGGGGGAGGTGCCGGGTGGTGCGGGTGTGTACACGTTGTTCACGTCTGGGTCGACGGGGCGGCCGAAGGGTGTGACGGTGTCGCAGGCTGCGGTGGTGAATCGGTTGGGGTGGATGCAGTCGTTGTTCGGGTTGGAGCAGCGGGATGTGGTGTTGTGGAAGACGCCGGTGTCGTTTGATGTGTCGGTGTGGGAGTTGTTTTGGCCGTTGATGGTTGGTGCGTCGGTGGTGGTGGCGGAGCCGGGTGGTCATCGGGATCCGTGGTATGTGGCGTCGGTGGTGGAGCGGTTCGGGGTGTCGGTGTGTCATTTTGTGCCGTCGATGTTGTCGGTGTTTGTGGATGCGTTGCGGGATTCGGGTGTGGGGGATTCGGGTCGGCGGGGTGTGGCTGGGTTGGGGTCGTTGCGTGAGGTGTTTTGTTCGGGTGAGGCGTTGGGTGTGGGTGCGGTGGAGGGTTTGCGGGGGTTGGTGCCGTCGGTGCGGGTGGTGAATTTGTATGGGCCGACTGAGGCTGCGGTGGATGTGACGTCGTATGTGGTGGCTGGTGGTGAGGTGGTGGTGCCGATTGGTCGGGCGGTGCCGAATGTGTCGGTGTGGGTGTTGGATTCGCGGTTGCGTCCGGTGCCGGTGGGTGTGGTGGGTGAGTTGTATCTGGGTGGTGTGCAGGTGGCGCGGGGGTATGCGTCGCGGGCTGGGTTGACTGCGGAGCGGTTTGTGGCGGATCCGTTTGGTGGGGTGGGTGTGCGGTTGTATCGGACGGGTGATCGGGTGCGGTGGAGTGGTGTGGGTGAGTTGGAGTATGTGGGTCGTGTTGATTTTCAGGTGAAGTTGCGGGGGCAGCGGGTTGAGTTGGGGGAGATCGAAACCGTCCTCGCCACCGCCCCGGGTGTCGCCCAGGTGGTCGTCTCGGTCATGGAACTCCCTGCGGGACAGCAACTCGTCGCTCACGTCACCGGAACGGGCGTCGAGGTCGAGGCGCTGCGCGCGACGGCCGAGCAACTACCTGCGTACATGCGTCCCACGTCGTGGGTCGTGCTGGATGCGTTGCCGCTGAACACGGCGGGCAAGGTCGACCGCAAGGCGCTGCCCGCACCGGACTTCGTCTCCGCAGCGCGGGTGGAACCCGACACCGACACCGAGGTCGCCATCGCCGGTGTCTTCGCCGACGTACTCGGATTGCCGGCCCCGGACTCGGTGTCGGTGACCGACACCTTCTTCGACCTCGGCGGCAACTCGCTGGCCGCCACCCGGCTCGCGGCCCGCGTCTCCCGGATGCTCGGCATGACGGTACGGGTCCGGGACGTCTTCGACGCGCCGACGGTCCGCGACCTGGCGCGCCTCGTCGACACTTCCCTCGCCGACACCGTCACACCGGCGGTCGGCCGTCCCGCCGTGGTGCCCCGACCTTCCGTGGTGCCCCGCCCTTCCGTAGTACCTCTGTCCAGTGCGCAGCAGCGTATGTGGTTCATCAACCAGTACGAGCCCGACGTCGCGTCGTACATCATCCCGTTCGCCTTCCGCATTCGCGGCGAGGTCGACGTCGAGCACGTTCGTCGCGCGATCGCCGACGTGGTCGCCCGCCACGAGATCCTGCGGACCACCTACCCGATCGGCCGCGACGGGCGACCGGAACAGCTGATCCGCGACGTCGACCCGGGGGATTCCGGCATCGACGGTTCCACGTTCGACTGGGCGACCGTGGAGTCTGATTCCGAGGCGCTGGCCGTGACCACGGAACCCTATGACCTGACCCGCGACCTGCCGCTCCGCGCTCGCGCCCATGTCGAACCCGGCGCGGGTGCGCTGCTGGTGATCAGCATTCACCACGTCGCGGCCGACGGTGAGTCGGGTCGAGCGCTGTCACGTGATCTGCTCACCGCGTATGCGGCGCGACGTGACGGTCGGAGGCCGGATTGGATGCCCCTGCCGATCCAGTACGCAGACCATGTCGTGCGGTCGGCCGGGCGTGCGGGCGAGCAGGACGAACGCCGTCGGTGGTGGGTGCGGCAACTCGACGGCGCGCCGGTTCTGCTCGATCTACCGACTGTGCATCCGCGTCCGGTCACACCGACCATGCGCGGCGCGACAGTCGATTTCGTCATCCCGGGGCGGGTCGCGCAGGGGGTGGGCGCAGTCGCACGGAACGGCGACGCCACCGCCTTCATGGTGTTGCACGCGGCGTTGGCCGCCGTGCTGGGCCGGTTGTCGGGGACGCGGGATGTCGTCATCGGTACCGCCGCGGCGGGCCGGGACGGCGACACCGACGACCTGATCGGCATGTTCGTCAACACGATTGCGCTGCGTACCCCGATCGTTCCCGGACGGTCATTCGCCGACCTCCTGCGGGTTGTGCGCGAGGTGGACCTCGATGCGCTCGATCACGCTGACGTGCCGTTCGACGACGTGGTCGACGAACTCGGTGTGACCCGCGCCGCATCCCACGCACCTCTGGTCCAGGTGCTGCTGACCACCTCCGAAGTCGCCGATCCCGTCGCAACCGACGGCGGCGTCGCCGATCTCGACATCGAACCCGTTGCCGTCGCGGACAACTCGGCGAAGCTGGACCTCACCCTCGGTGTGCTCACCGACCCGGCTCCGGGGTCACCGTGGCGCGGTTCCCTCACCTTCGCGACGGACCTCTTCGACGAACCCGCCGCCCGCCGGCTCACCGAGCGATTCGTCCGCGTGCTGGCCGCCGCGGTCGAGGACAGCACGCGCCCGGTCGGTGACCTCGAGTTGCTGACCGGCGACGAGGAGATGGTGCCGGTCGTGTCGGGCGACCCCGATCCCGATCCGACGCTCCTCCCGGACCTGCTCGTCGGTGCGGCGCGGATGCGGCCGGGCCACCCGGCTGTCGTCGACCCGGCCGCCACCACCGGCGGGGAGACCTGGACCTACGCCGAACTCGATTCGGCGAGTTCGCATCTCGCGGCCGCGCTGATCGAGCGCGGCATCGGTGCGGAGGATGTGGTCGTGTGCGCCTTCCCGAGGTCGGCGACCGCGCAACTGGCGTTGTGGGCGGTGGCCAAGACCGGTGCCGTGTACTGCCCGATCGATCCCCGGTACCCGGCCGAGCGCATCGCCCGCGTCCTCGCGGCCGCGGATGCCGCACTCATCCTCACCGATGGGACTGTCGACGGACTGGGCGCCGGCCCGGTCGCGTCCACGGCGCGACTGCTGCTCGATCCGGCGCGCGTCAGTGACCTGCGGTCGCGTCCCGCTATCGCCCTGCGTCGTCGCCGTCGTCCGGTGACGCCCGATTCCGGCGCCTACATGATCTTCACCTCGGGGTCGACCGGAACCCCCAAGGGAGTGCTGGTGACGCACCGCGGGCTGGCGGGCGTCACCGCGGTCCTGCGCGACCGGCACCGCTCCGGGCCGGAGTCGCGCTGGCTGGGGATCAGCTCGCCGGCCTTCGACGCCGCCATGCTCGAGGTGCTCGGCGCCCACGGCAGCGCCGGGACGCTCGTCGTCGCCCCCGCCGACGTCTACGGCGGCCGAGAGCTCGCGGACTTCATCACGACGAACACGACCACGCACGCCTTCCTGGTGACCTCGGTGGCGGCGTCGCTGCCGGACCCCGGGCGTCTGCCGATGACCGACGTACTCGTGGGCGGTGAGTCCGTCCCCGACACCGAGAAGAACCGGTGGGCCCCGCATGTGCGATTCCACAACGGCTACGGACCGACCGAGACCACCATCATCAGCGTCACCTCGGCCCCGATCGGCGTAGACGAGCCGGTCCATCTCGGCAGCCCGGTTCCCGGTGCGAGCGCCGTCGTCCTGGACGAGCGGTTGCATCCGGTACCTCCGGGTGTCGTCGGGGAGCTGTACCTCGCCGGACCCGAACTCGCGCGCGGATATCAGGGGCGGTCGGCCCTGACCGCCGAGCGCTTCGTCGCCGCCCCGGCCGGTGAGCCGGGGGCACGGATGTACCGGACCGGAGACCTCGTACGACGATCCCGCAGTGGCGAACTGACCTACGTGGGCCGGTCGGACTTCCAGGTCAAGCTGCGCGGCCAGCGCCTCGAACTCGGTGAGATCGAGGCCGTCCTGACCGCACACCCCGAGGTGCGGACGGCCGCGGTCATCGGCGTCGGGAACCCCGTGAGCTCGCTGGCCGGTTACGTGGAACCCGTCGATCCCGGTGCCGGCCGGGTCCAGGTGCGACAGTTGACATCCGCGCTGCGGGAGCATCTCGCCGTCCACCTGCCGTCGCACATGGTGCCGGGCGCCCTCACCGTCCTCGAGTCCATGCCGCGCAGCCCGATCGGCAAGATCGACCGCACTCGGCTCCCCGCGATCGAACCGTCGGCCACCGACGCCGAACGGGTGCCGCCGTCGACCCACACCGAGCGGGTACTCGCCACCGTCGTCGGCGACGTCCTCGGCCTCGACGGCATCTCGGTGACCGCCGACTTCTTCGCCATCGGCGGCAACTCGCTCTCAGCCACGCGCGTCAGTGCCCGCGCCGGGGACGCCTTCGGGGTGCGCGTGGGGGTCCGCGACGTCTTCGAGGCGCCCACGGTGCGCCGGCTGGCGCGTCGCATCGACGCCGCCCATGACGACGCGTCCCGACCGCCGCCGTTGCGTCGCGCCGATCCGCGGCCGGCGCACATCCCACTGTCGTATGCGCAGCAACGGATCTGGTTCCTCAACCGGCTCGACCCGGAGTCGGGTGCCTACACCATCCCGCTGGCCGTCCGCCTGCGCGGACAGTTGGATCGACGTGCCCTGCACGACGCCGTCGTCGACGTTCTCGCCCGCCATGAGGTCTTGCGGACCGTGTTCCCGGCGCAGGGCGGTGAACCCCGGCAGGACATCCTGCCGATCGACGAGGCACGGGCCCGACTGCGCTGGGAGATCGTCGCGGCGACCTCGGGGCCCATCGATCCGGCCGGGCTCGTGGGCGATGCGACGTTCGACGTCACCACCGAGCTCCCGCTGCGGGTCCGACTCGTCGAGGTCGAGAACACCGAGCACATCCTGGTCGTGGTCTTGCATCACATCGCCGCCGACGGCGAGTCGATGCGTCCGCTCGTCGCCGACCTGTGGGGTGCGTATCTGGCACGTGCCGAGGGGCGGTCCACCGAGGTGGAGGCACCACTGATCCAGTTCGCCGATCACGCTCTGTGGCAGCGGGAGGCGCTCGGGGACATCGACTCGGCGGAGTCCGTCCTCGGTCGGCAGGTGGGCTACTGGACGAACCGGTTGTCGGGGATCCCCGACCTGCTCCCGTTGCCGACGGACCGCCCGCGACCGGCGGTGGCGTCGCAGCGTGGTGGTCGGGTGACGGCGAACCTCCCGGCCGATCTGCCGGCGCGGATCGCGGCCACCGCCCGCGCACACGGCGCCACCGAGTTCATGGTCGTCCACGCGGCTCTGTCGATCATGTTGGCGCGACTGTCGGCCACCCGCGACATCGTGATCACGACACCGGTCGCCGGACGCGGGCACGCAGACCTCGATGACCTCGTCGGCATGTTCGTCAACACCGTGGTCCTGCGCCTGGACGTGGACCCGCGGACGCCGGTCGGCGAGTTCCTCGACCGAGTGCGCGTCGACGACGTCAACGCTCTCGCGCGGACCGACGTCCCCTTCGAATACCTGGTGGATCGCCTCGCCCCGGTCCGGTCGGAGGCGTTCGCCCCGATCAGCCAGGTGATGCTGTCGGTGCTGCACGATCGCGACGGTGACGACGCGACCGGAACCGTCGCATCGCCATCGCGGGCGCTGGCCCTCGAACCGGTGGAGGTGTCCACCGACACCACCCAGCTCGACCTGACCGTCGCGGTGACGATCCGGCCCGACCGTCCGTGGGCCGTCGAGATCGTCTATGCCACCGACCTGTTCGACGAGCACACCGCGCGGACGGCGATCATCCGGCTGACCCGGGTTCTGGAGGCGGTCGTCGCCGCTGACGACCTGGCGGTCGGTGCCATCGATCTGACCGACCACGACGAGCGCGCGCGGATCGCCGCACTCGTGTCCGGACCTGACCTGCCGGTGCCGTGGACGACCGTCACCGATGCGATCGTGGCCGCCGCGCGACGCTCGCCGGAGTCGATCGCCCTCGTGGCAGGCGATCGGACGCTGACCTATTGCGAGTTCCTCGACCGGACCACCCGGCTCGCGGAGACCCTGAGCGCCCACGGCGTGGGTCCGGATGTCGCAGTGGGCGTGTGCATCCCGCGTTCCGTCGAACTCGTACTCGCGATCCATGCCGTGGTCATGGCCGGCGGCGGCTACGTCAGCATCGACCCGACGACGCCGACCGATCGGGTCGCGGCCATGGTCGACTCGGCATCGATCGCGATGGTGCTGACGGCGGACGTCCGCCCGCCGGCGCTGTCCGGTCTGGCCACGCCGACACTCGTCGTCGACGGAAGTGGACCGCTCGACGGCATCTCGCGTCCGGGTACGGACCTGCGCCGTCCGTATCCGGGCAACGCCCTCTACACCTTGTTCACCTCCGGATCGACCGGAACGCCCAAGGGCGTCACCGTCAGTCACGGTGCTGTGCTCAACCGCCTGGCATGGATGTCGGTTCGTTCCCCGCTGCGTCCTGATGACGCGGTCATGCTCAAGACACCGGTCACCTTCGACGTGTCCGTCCCCGAACTGTTCGAACCGCTGATGGCCGGCGCGCGCCTGGTCATCGTCGAGGACGGCCTGCACGTGGACCCGGCCCACGTCCTCGCCGAGATCGAGCGGCATCGGGTCACCTCCGTCCACTTCGTGCCGTCGATGATGGCGGCGTTCGTCGAGTACATCGGTGACCGCCCGCAACGGCGGGAGGCGCTGTCGTCGCTGCGGCGGATCAACGCCTCCGGTGAGGCCCTGCCCGCGGCGACCGCCGAGGCGATGGCCGCGTTGGCCCCGCAGGCCGACATCGACAATCTCTACGGCCCGACCGAGGCCGCCGTCGAGGTGACGGCGTATCGCTTCACTCCCGGTGACGCGGTCGTTCCGATCGGACGGCCCAACGCGAACACCACGACGTGGGTGCTCGACGACAGGATGCGCCCGGCGCCGGCCGGGGTGGTCGGCGAGCTCTACGTCGGCGGGGATCAGCTGGCGCGCGGCTACGCGGGCCGGCCCGATCTCACCGCCGAACGGTTCGTGGCCGATCCCACCGGGCCGACGGGCGGACGGCTCTACCGGACCGGCGACCTCGTACGCTGGGATGCCGACGGCGCTCTCGAGTATCTCGGCCGAGCCGACTTCCAGGTGAAACTGCGCGGGCAGCGCATCGAACTCGGGGAGATCGAGACCGTTCTGGCCCGCGTCGACGGCGTCACCCATGCCGCCGTCACCGTCCGGAGCGGCCCGGCGGGCGATGCGCTGGTCGGGTACGTGGCCGGCAACGTCGACCTCGAAGTGATCCGCGAACACCTCCGACAATCGTTGCCGCAGTACATGCATCCCACTCGATGGGTGATCCTCGATGCGGTCCCGATCACCGCGACCGGCAAACTGGACCGCCGGGCCCTCCCCGCGCCGAGCGACGACGCGACCGAGATGGTGCCGCCGGCCGACGCCGCCGAACGCGCGGTCGCGGTGGTCTTCGCCGAGGTTCTGGGACTCGCCGAGATCTCGGTGACAGCGCCGTTCTTCGACCTGGGTGGCAACTCGCTGGCCGCGATGCGCGTCGTCGCCCGGATCGGCGAACAACTCGGCATCGACCTCGATGTCCGCGACCTCTTCCGCGCCCCGACGGTCCGCGACCTCGCGCGGACCCTGGCACGACGCCGAGTCGCCGAGCATCCCCTCGTCGCGCGTCCCCGACCCGCCCGTATCCCATTGTCGTATGCGCAGCAACGACTCTGGTTCATCAACCAGTTCGACGTGACATCCCCGATGTACAACATGCCCGTCGCCTTCGACATCCGCGGGTTCCTCGATGTCGAAGCGCTGCGTGCCGCGGTGGTCGCCGTGATGACCCGTCATGAGCCCCTGCGAACCGTCTACCCGCTCGGCGAGGACGGCGTGCCCGCGCAGCACATCCTCGATCCGGCGACGGCCGCGGACGAACTGCGCTGGGAGTCGGTCGGCACGCCCGCGGACGCGATGGCGTGGTGCACGGAGGGATTCGACGTGTCGACGCAACTGCCGCTGCGGGTGGTGATCTCGGCGGTATCGGCGGAGGGTACGACGCCGCCGGTGCATCGGGTCGTGCTGGTCCTGCACCACATCGCCGGCGATGCGGCGTCCCTGTCGATCCTGGCGGCGGAGGTTCTCGGCGGATACCGCAGTGGCGGAGGCCCTTCGGCCGGGTCGATCGACGTCCCGGACATCGCATACGCCGATCACGCGCTCTGGCAGCGCGACGTGCTCGGGGACGTCGACGACCCGATGTCGCCGATGGCCGCGCAGTACTCGTTCTGGGCCGAGACACTGGCCGGTGTTCCCGCCGCGCTGGAGCTGCCCGGCGACCGTCCGCGCCCGCCGGTCGCCGACCCGACCGGTGGCCGCCTACCCCTCGAACTGGGCGAGCCGCGCAGCGCGGCGGTCATGGCGACCGCACGCGCACACGGGATGACCCCGTTCATGGTCTGTCACGCCGCGTTCGTCCTCACCCTGGCGCGGGTGGCCGACGTGGACGACGTCAGCGTCGGCGCCGCCGTGTCGGGACGCGGTCACGCGGCCACGGCGGGACTCATCGGCATGTTCGTCAACACCGTCGTGCTCCGGACCCCGCTGCGGGCCGAGGACACGGTCGGGGATCTGCTCCGTCGGGTCCGCGACGTCGATCTCGCGGCGTTCGCACACGCCGACATCCCGTTCGAGATGCTCGTCGAGCACCTCACGCCGGTTCGTTCCACCGCCCACGCGCCGCTCGTCCAGGTCATGATCAACTACCTCGCCGAGTCCTCGGGTGACAGCCCGCTTCCGGGGCCGGGTTCCGGCATCGAGGCAGCGGGTTTCACCGTGGACGGTCTCGAGGTGGTGCCCGTCGAACCGGGGTCGCCGCCCGCCAAGGTCGATCTGACACTCGGTCTCGCGGAACGGCCGGTCGGCACCGGCGTCGAGCTGGTCGGCGAGATCGATTATGCCGCAGCACTGTTCGATGTCGAGACGGTTGCGACGATACGCGACGTCTTCCTCCGCATGCTCGACGCGGTCACCGGCGATCTCGACACCGTCGTGGATCGAGTCCCGCTGGTCGCGGCCGACGCGACCGTTGCCGAGGATGGAGGGCCGGTGATCCTCGACAGCGCGGGCCGGGCGGTGCCGCCACGGGTGCCGGGCGAGCTGTACGAGCGCGGCGACGACGGTGCGCCGGCGCCGACCGGCCTACGAGCACGGTGGGTCGACGCGTCCACGACACGGCCCGAGATCCTGGGGCCGGTCGCGCGGCATCCCCGAATCGACGGTCGGCGAATCGATCTCGATGCGGTGGAGCGAGCGTTGGCCGAGGTGACGGGCGTGGCCGCGGCCGCCGTCGTGAGTGCGCCGACAGCCGACGGCGTCGAGGTGGGTGCCTGGGTCGTTGCCGACGGCGACCTGGGCGTGCCCGAGCTCCGGCGTGCGCTGTCGCAGGTGCTGCCCGCGCATTGGGTTCCCACTGCGATCGGCGTCGTCGACGCGATCCCGGCCGGGGCGGACGGCCGACCGGGGCGCCGCGAGATCGCAGCACTTCTGGAAGGGGGCGGAACCGGGCATGACGATGCCGGATCCGCGGCGCCGACCGGACGATGGGAGGTGGCGGTCGCCGAGGCGATGGCGGAGATCACCGGGAACCCGGTGGTGGACGCGGACCAGGGCTTCTTCGATCTGGGCGGAACGTCGCTGTCCGCGGTGCGGCTGGTGTCGCTGTTGCGCAGGCGAACCGGTGTGCCCGTCGAGGTCGCATGGGTCTTCGCCGGACCGACGCCGCGCGATCTCGGCGCCCGGCTCGCCGCCCACGAGGACCCGGCCGCCACGGGCGCCCCGGGGGACCAGGTGGTCGTGCCGCTGCGAGCAGAAGGCGGTCGCGCCCCGGTCTTCTGTGTCCACCCGGCCGATGGTCTGGCGTGGCTGTTCGCCGGTCTCACACCGTATCTCGACGACCGGCCGGTCTTCGGTCTGCAGGACCCCTTCGTCGTGGTCGGTGACACGGCCGACGCGTCGATCCGTGACCTCGCCGAGCGGTACGTGGCCGAGATCCGAAAGATCGTTCCGCAGGGTCCCTACCACCTCGTCGGCTGGTCCATCGGTGGCTTGATCGCCCAGGAGATGGCCGCCGAACTCCGTGCGCGGGGTGCGGAGGTCGGTTTCCTCGGGCTCCTCGACAGCTTTCCCGCCGTCGGCGACGAACTCGAGATCGACGACGCGGCAGGGGTTTCGGAGGTGTCACCGGACGACACGCGGTCGACGGTCGCGGACCTGCTCGGTGGGTGGCAGGCCGTCATCGACGTCGACGCGGTGGCGACGTCGGACGATCCGGCTGCCGTGGCCGCCGCGATCCGCGAGCGGGTCACCGGACTCGGCCTGCTCGACGGCGATGCGTTCGACCGCATGCTGCAGCGGATGGCGACGTCGGCCCGGCGCACCGTCGACCACCGGCCCCGACCCTACGACGGTGACGCGATGCTCGTCGTCGCCGCGGCCGGAGACGCGGATCCGGACAGAACGTCCGGACGTTGGGCGCCATTCCTCGGTGGACGGATCACCCGGGTCGATGTCGACGCCGATCACCTCGGGATCGTCGGCAGTGACGCACTGGTCGAGATCGGACCGCGGATCGACGCCGCGATCACCGCGGCCGAGGCGCGAGCCGGCGACGGCCCCGCGGCTCCCTGATCCGAACAATCGCGGACCCACCGGACCCCGCCGGTCAGCCGGCCGGCAGATCAGCGAGTGCGTCGGGGAGATCGTCGCGATGGACGACGACGAGTCGCTGCGTCGCCCGGGTGAGGGCCACGTACAGGTCGCTGAGTCCCCGTGGTGACTGATCGATGACGGCGGCGGGCTCGACGACGATCGTGGTGTCGAACTCCAGGCCCTTGCAGCTCCGTACGGTGTAGACCCGGGGCGGCTCGCGGTCCTCCAGGGCGAATCGTTCCGGGGACAATGCCGCATCGACGACCTCGCGCAGGTGGTCGGGGACCACGACGGCGGTGAGGCCGTCGGGTTCGGCGAGCTCGACGGCCCGGCGGACGGCGTCGACGATGTCCGCCGGTGCTCCACCGTCCGCGCGGATGGCTACCGGCTCGATCCCGTTGCTGCGCAACGAGGTCGGCGCCTTCTCGCCGTTGCCGATCTCATCGAGGACGCGGGCGGCGTACACCATGATCTCGCTGGGGGTTCGATAGTTGACCGAGAGTTCCTTGAACTGCCAGCGTTTGGCGACATAGGGTTCCAGGACCTCGCCCCATGAGCGGGTGCCCGCCTCATCGGATGTCTGTGCGGTGTCGCCGATGATCGTCATCCACCGATTCGGGATGCGCCGCATCACCATTCGCCATGCCATCGCGGAAAGCTCCTGGGCCTCGTCGACGATGACGTGGCCGAAGGTCCAGGTGCGGTCGCCATAGGCGCGTTCGGCTGTCGTGGCGCGCCGGGTCTCGGTCTGGCGGGAGGCGAGTTGTTCGGCGTCGATCAGGTCGTAGGCCATCAGGATCTCGGGGTCGAGTTCGTCCTCGAGGTCTTGCGGTGCCGAGCCGGTCAGGATGTCCAGGGCATCCTGGGCCTCGGCGAGCTGGCGGCGCCACCGTGCGCGCTCGGCCCGCTCGGCGTCCTCGGTGCCGTACCCGATCAGCTCGGCCAACTCATCCAGCAGTGGCACGTCCGCAGGGGAGAAGTCCTCACCTGATGTCGTCGCCGGCCGCGACGGCCGGTGCAGCGCTGCGCGGTCGGCGTCCGACCAGCCCGGGGTGGCCTTGCGGATCGCGCGTTCGTCGCCGAGGAGGTCGCGCAGCAGTGCCTGCGGGGTGAGGGTCGGCCAGTAGCGCAGCAGCGCGGCACGGATGTCGGGATCGCGACTCATGTCGTCGCGGATGTCGGCGATGTCCGCGGGGCTGAGCAACTGCGAACCGTCGAGCAGGCTCGATCCGATCGTCGCCGCATGCCGGGCGGCGAGTTCGGCGAGTCCGGCCTTGAGGAAGGCGTTCTGCGACAGGTTGTGCGCGCGTCGCGTCGCGCGGGCTTTGGCGCGCGCGGCCTTGATCAGCGCCGAGTCGATCTCGACCCGGTAGCTGTCGAAGTCCACTGCTTCGGGTCGGGACGGCAGTGACTGCTGGGCGCGCACCGCTCGCTTGAGGACGTCGACCATGCGTAGGCCGCCCTTGACCGCCGCGGCCGTCCGCGGATCGTCGGTGCCCGCCCGCACACCGGGGAACAAGTCGCCGATGGTCGAGAGAAGCACGCCGGACTCGCCCAGCGAGGGGAGCACCTGACCGATGTAGTTCAGGAAGTCGTCATTGGGCCCGATGATGAGAATGCCGCTGCGGGAGAGGTTCTCACGATGGGTGTAGAGCAGGTAGGCCGCGCGGTGGAGCGCGACCGCGGTCTTGCCGGTACCGGGTCCGCCCTGGATGACGGTGACCCCGCGGTGCGTCGAGCGAATGATCAGGTCCTGCTCGCGCTGGATGGTCTCGACGATGTCGGTCATCTCACCGGTACGCGCCGCGTTGAGGGCGGCCACCAACGCCGATTCGTTGACGACGTCGCCGTGTCCGAAGTCGTCGAGCAGGGCGTCGCCGGCGGTCAGGGACTCGTCGCTGACACCGCGGACCTTGCGGCTACGGGTCCGGATGTGGCGTCGGCGTGCGACGTCCTCGGGGGCCGCAGGCGTCGCCAGATAGAACGGCCGGGCCAGGGGAGCACGCCAATCGAGCAGGAGGGTGGCGTCGGTGGCGGTGGCGTCGAGCTCGCCGTCGTCGGCGAAACCGTCGTCGAGCACACCGATCCGCCCGATGCGCCGGATCTCGCCGTCGTCGAGATCGAGACGGCCGAAGTACAGATTGTGTTCGGCGGCATCGAATTTGGCGAGGTCTTCGTTGTACATCCGCTCGTACGACTCGCGTTCGGACAGTGCCTGTGGCGTGCCGCCGCGTTCGGACAGGGTCGACGACAACCGGCGCTGGGTGGTCCGCCGCATCCGATCGAGGCGGCCGTACACGCGGTCGAGGTGCCGCTGTTCCTCATCCACCCGGGGATCGGTGTCCGGCGAGAGGGCGGTCATCGATCGTGTCCGATCGACCGGGGTGAGCGGAGATCGTCGGACCGGGACAGGCCGGCGGCCCGCAATCGGGCGGTCACCGCCGGGGGATCGCCCGCCAGACGGGTACAGACGTCCGGCACCGGATCGGCGAGGGTCGCATCGTCGAGGCGTCGGGACAACCACGACAGAACGTCGGCCTGTGGGCCGAAGGGGATCGGGTCGCCGGTGACCGGGTCGGCGAGGACGCCGTGACGGGACACGTAGAGGTCGAACTCCGTGGGCAGGGGCGGCCGATCCTCGGGGAGGAAGGGGGTGGGCCGGCCATGGATCAGGGGGTGGTCGCGCGTATTCACTGTCTGTCGATGATAGTTCGGTTCGGTGGCGTCGAGCGCCTCGATGTGGTCGGGACCCAGCCATGCCGCGATGGTCGTGATCGACCGCTGACCTGCGAAGATCGGGGCGGCAGGTAGATAGCCGCGGGCCGCGACGTGTGCGGAATGGCCGACTGTGATGTTCGTGACGTGGACCGGTTGCAGACAGACGATGTCCGACGACCGCACATGTGCCAGCTTGCGGCGCAGGACGTGTGGGGCGGCGTTCGACCCGACCGCGACCACCAACCGGGAATCGGGAGAGGGAACGGACCCGAAGGCCGGATCACCCAGGATCACGTCCCGTAGTGCGACGTCTCTCAGCGCCACGGACGCGGGCACCCAGGGATAGTCGCCTGGCGGGTGCACCGCGTCCGTGGTCGTGAGATCGGTTGTGTTCAGGGTCGTGCTCGTATCTTCTGCTCGTGCGCGAGAGGATCCCGAGGGATCAGCGACGTGCCTTGCGCAGACGCTTGCGGCTCTGTTCTGCCGAGTCCTCGGCGGACGCGGCGAGCTGCCGTGCGGTCTCGGCGAGTTCGGCCGATCGAGCGCGGGCGACGTCGGCCAGCTCGGCGGACCGATCGCGCGCGACGTCGGCGAACTCCGGGGCGCGCTTGCGTGCGGTGTCGGCGAGTTCGGACGCGCGGTCGCGTGCCGAGTCGGCGACCTTCGGAGCCTTCTTCTTCGCCTGCTTCTGTGCCTTCGCGGCCTGCTTCTGGGCCTTCTCGGCGCGCTTCTGCGCTTCCTTGACGAGCTTCGGGCCTCGCTTGCGCGCGGTGTCGGCGAGATCGGACGAGCGCGCGAGAGCCGTGTCGGCGAGTTCCGACGAGCGGGTGAGAGCCGCATCGGCCAGAACCGGGGCCCGGTCACGGATGCGGTCGGCGACGTCGGAGGCGGTGTCGGCGGCCTTCTCGGCGAACTCCAGCGAGCGCTTCTGGGCGGCTTCGGCGATCTCCGGAGCGTGCTCGCGGAACTTCGCCGCGGCATCGGCCGACCGCTCGGAGACGATCTCGGCGCCGTCGTGGGTGCGCTCGACGAGGTGCTCCCACGTCGACGACCCGGCGGCCGCGCCGATCGGCAGGGCCGCCGCAACCGCGGAGGCCTTTTGGCGTCCACGCCACGCGAGCGAGGGCTTGCCCTCGGTGTCGACAGCCGCCAGCAGAACTCCGCCGAGGAGGCCGACGTTCTTGATGAAGGCGTTGCGCTGGGCCTCCTTCTTGACCGGGTCCGCCTCGTTCCAGAAGTCGGTGCCGGCGGCCGTCGTGGGGATCAGCGTCCCGGCCAGGACGACCGACGCGAAGCGCGGGAACTTGCCGGTCGCGAGGAGGATGCCGCCGCCGATCTGGGCGGCCGCGTTGATCTGTACGAGCGTCTCGGTGTTCTCCGGGATCCGGCCGGCCACCTCCGGCGGGAGCGACGACCGGGCCTTGTCCACGACCGGTTCCGCGGATTGCGCAATCGGCTTGGGGCTCCGGATGGCGTCCACGCCGCTGGCGACGAACGCCGAGGCGAGGAGCGGACGGGCTATACGGCGGAGAATCATCGGTCACAACCTTCTTCAGTCGGGTTTGGCTATCGAGATCCGTCGGGTGGAGCGCGTTTCTGGCCCGTTCAACGCTACCCTCTCGCGACGAATCTGCAGGTCGCTCGGCGTGCCGTGATCAGATTGCGCGTGTGCAGGCGTCTCGGGTCACGACTCGCCGAACGATCCGAGGAACAGGTAACCGTCTGCGGCGAAGACCAAACACGCGGTGCTCACCAGCGGCGCTCACGCCACTCGGGCAGCGAGTCGCGCTCAGCACCCAGGGTGGTGTCGGTGCCGTGGCCCGGGTAGACCACGGTCGAGTCGTCGAACCGGTCGAACAGCTTCGTCGAGACGTCCTCGAGAAGGGTGTCGAAATCCTCCGGCTTCCAGGTCTTGCCGATCCCGCCCGGGAAGAGACAGTCCCCGGTGAACAGGTGGACGGTTCGCTCGCCGTCGTCGGCCACGTCGGTGAGGGCCAGGGCGATCGAACCGGGGGTGTGACCGACCAGGTGGATGGCCTCGAACGAGAGGTCGCCGACCTCTATGACGTCACCGTCGTCGACGAGGCGGTCGGGGGTGACGGGCAGTTCGCCGGCGTCCAGGCGCCCGGCCGCGGTGGGCACCCCGGTGTGCTCGGCGACGGCGGCGAGGGCCTGCCAGTGGTCGAAGTGCTGATGGGTGGTGAAGATCAGTTTCGGCGTTCCCTCGACGGCCGACAGGACTCCGGTGATCGTGTCCGCGTCGTTGGCCGCGTCGATGATCAACTGATCGCCGGTGGCGCGCGAGGTCACCACGTAGACGTTGTTGTCCATCGGACCGACGGACAGCTTGACGATGGTGGCCGCCGCCAGCGTGCGGCGCTGCGGGGTCTTCGACTCGGAGAGGTCGCCGGTGTAGGTGTCGCTGATCGGTGTCGCTGGGGAGGTCATGTCGACAGGCTATGACAGCAGGCCGTCGGAATGTGACGGTCGTGACCATGGGAGTTCGCGTGGCGCGCGTATCCTGGATCATCGGTTCGGGGAATGACACGCGGGCGGCGAGACCGATCGCCCGGTCACCGAACCCGCGAATCTTTCCGGGGCGAGCTCGTGATGACAATCTTGTCGGTGGCCGTCGGTACTGTGCCCGTGCGCCGGCCGTGCGCCCCGTGACTCGAGAATGTAAGGACTGCAGTGGTTGATCGCTTGATCGTCCGAGGTGCCCGCGAACACAACCTTCGCGGCATCGATGTCGACCTGCCCCGGGACAGCCTCATCGTGTTCACCGGGCTGTCCGGATCGGGCAAGTCGTCCCTCGCCTTCGACACGATCTTCGCGGAGGGACAGCGACGCTACGTCGAATCGCTGTCGGCCTACGCGAGGCAGTTCCTCGGGCAGATGGACAAGCCGGACGTGGACTTCATCGAGGGACTCTCGCCCGCGGTGTCCATCGATCAGAAGTCGACGAACCGCAACCCCCGGTCGACCGTCGGCACGATCACCGAGGTCTACGACTACCTCCGACTCCTGTACGCCCGCGCGGGCAAGGCGCACTGCCCGATCTGTGGCGAGCCCATCGCCAAGCAGACACCGCAGCAGATCGTCGATCAGGTCCTCGCGATGGAGGAGGGCACCCGCTTCCAGGTGCTCGCACCGGTCGTCCGCACTCGGAAGGGCGAGTTCGTCGACCTCTTCGCCGAACTCCAGACCCAGGGTTTTTCGCGCGCCCGCATCGACGGAGTCGTCCACCCGCTGACCGATCCGCCGAAGCTGAAGAAGCAGGAGAAGCACGACATCGAGGTGGTCGTCGACCGCCTGGTCGTCAAGACCAGCGCCAAGCAGCGTCTGACGGATTCGGTCGAGACCGGTCTGCGTCTGGCCGACGGCATCATCGTGCTCGATTTCGTCGACCTCGAGGAAGACGATCCGGAACGTGAGCGTCGGTTCTCGGAGCGGATGGCCTGCCCGAACGCACACCCGATCGCGATCGACGACCTCGAACCGCGCTCGTTCTCGTTCAACTCGCCCTACGGCGCGTGCCCCGAATGCGACGGCCTCGGCGTCCGCAAGGAGGTCGACGAGGAACTCGTCGTGCCCGACCCGGAGATGTCGCTCGCCGAGGGGGCCATCGCACCATGGTCCACCGGGCACAACGCCGACTACTTCCTTCGCCTGATGTCGGGGCTGGCCGACCAGATGAAGTTCGACATCAACACGCCATGGAAGAAACTGCCCATCAAGGCTCGGCGGGCACTGCTCAACGGCAGCGATCACCAGGTGCACGTCAAGTTCCGCAACCGGTACGGCCGCACCCGCTCGTACTACACCGAGTTCGAGGGTGTGCTCTCGTTCCTTGCGCGCCGCATGGACCAGACCGAGTCCGAGCAGATGAAGGAGCGCTACGAGGGCTACATGCGCGATGTGCCGTGTCCTGCCTGCCAGGGTGCGCGGTTGCGTCCGGAGATCCTCGCGGTGACCCTCGACCACCCGGAGTACGGACCCAAGTCGATCGCCGAGGTGTGTGCACTGTCGGTCGCCGACTGCGCCGACTTCCTCGACCAGCTGCGGCTCGACTCACGGCAGGCGGCCATCGCGGGTCGGGTCCTCAAAGAGGTCCAGGCCCGCATCCGCTTCCTGCTCGACGTCGGGCTCGAGTACCTGTCCCTGGAGCGCGCAGCGGGATCGTTGTCGGGCGGTGAGGCGCAGCGCATTCGTCTGGCCACCCAGATCGGGTCGGGTCTCGCGGGCGTCCTCTACGTCCTCGACGAGCCGTCGATCGGTCTGCATCAACGCGACAACCGCCGGCTCATCGACACGCTGACCCGTCTTCGGGACCTGGGCAACACGCTCATCGTCGTCGAACACGACGAGGACACCATCCGCGCCGCCGACTGGATCGTCGACATCGGTCCCCGCGCGGGTGAGCACGGTGGTCACGTCGTGCACAGCGGTAGCTACAAGGACCTGCTGAAGAACCGCAAGTCGCTGACCGGTGCGTACCTCGCCGGACGCGACACCCTGCCGGTGCCGGAGATCCGCAGGCCGATCGACCGCAAGCGGCAGCTGACCGTCGTCGGCGCACGGGAGCACAACCTGCGCGGCATCGACGTGTCGTTCCCGCTCGGTGTGATGACCGCGGTCACCGGCGTCTCGGGATCGGGCAAGTCGACGCTCGTCAACGACATCCTCGCGACGGTGCTCGCCAACAAGCTCAACGGCGCGCGCCAGGTGCCCGGACGCCACACGCGCATCAAGGGCCTGGACAACCTGGACAAGCTCGTCCAGGTCGACCAGTCGCCGATCGGCCGCACCCCGCGGTCCAACCCGGCCACCTACACCGGCGTCTTCGACAAGATCCGCACCCTGTTCGCGGCGACCACCGAGGCCAAGGTGCGCGGCTACCAGCCGGGTCGCTTCTCGTTCAACGTCAAGGGCGGCCGCTGCGAGGCATGTACCGGCGAGGGCACGATCAAGATCGAGATGAACTTCCTGCCGGACGTCTACGTGCCGTGCGAGGTCTGCCACGGTGCGCGCTACAACCGGGAGACCCTCGAGGTCCACTACAAGGGCAAGACCATCTCCGAGGTCCTCGACATGCCGATCGAGGAGGCGGCCGACTTCTTCGAGCCCGTCAGCTCGATCCACCGCTACCTCAAGACCCTCGTCGACGTCGGCCTCGGTTACGTCCGGCTCGGGCAGCCGGCCCCGACCCTGTCCGGTGGTGAGGCGCAGCGCGTGAAGCTGGCGGCCGAGTTGCAGAAGCGGTCGATGGGCCGGACGGTCTACATCCTCGACGAGCCCACCACCGGCTTGCACTTCGAGGACATCAAGAAGCTGCTCACGGTGATCAACGGCCTGGTCGACAAGGGCAACACGGTCATCGTGATCGAGCACAACCTCGACGTCATCAAGACCGCCGACTGGGTCATCGACATGGGACCCGAGGGCGGCGCAGGCGGCGGGACCGTCGTCGGCGAGGGCACCCCGGAAGACATCGCCGCGACCCCGGGCAGCCACACCGGCAAGTTCCTGGCCGAGATCGTCGACATCGACCAGGCGGTGGCGTCGGTCGGCTGACCGCAGACCGGTGGCGCGGAACGCGATTCGGGGGAGTGAGGTCGGTCAGGACCCCATCGACTTGCGGATCTCCTCGAGTCGCTTCTTCGCGGCTTCGTCGCGCTTGCGCATCATCTCGTCGACGCTCTGTCCCTCAGGGCCGGCCTCCGCGAGCTCCTGGGAGCCGATCGCAGTCGTGATGCGGTTCTCGATCTTGTCGCGGACGAAGTCGAAGGTCGGGACCCCGCTGTCGGAGTAATTCGGATCAGGGAACGCTCCCGGCACCGGGCCGGTCGGCACGATCTCCGCATCGACGATCTCGTCGGACCGCCCGGGCTCATCGGCATTCGTCATGGGTCCAGGGTAGTGGTTTCGACACGGCTCGTCGCTACGCTCCTCGCCTGCTCAACCAGCGGGGCTCGGTCGCCGCGTGTCGAGGCCACCTACTTCCGGGGCGCTCGAACCGGACCGGTGTACTTCTCGCCCGGGCCCTCGCCGGGCTCGTCCGGATAGGCACTGGCCTCGCGGAACGCCAGCTGAAGACTCTTCAGGCCGTCACGGATCGGTGCCGCATGGATGCCGAGATCCGCTTTCGACGCGTCGACGATGCCGGCCAGGGCGGTGATAAGGGTGCGCGCCTCGGGCAGGTCGATGCGTTCCGCGGGGGTGCCCTCGGCAAGCCCGAGCTTCTCGGCCGCCGCACTCATCAGCATGACGATGGACCGGGTGATGACCTCGATCGCCGGAATATCGCCCAGGTCACGGACGTTGTCGAGATCGGTGTCCGCCGGAGCTCCCGTTCCGGCGCCGCCGTCCGTCGCACCCTCCGGGGGTAACGGTGCAGGTGACGAATAGGAGTTCTCGGCCATGGCTGTTAGACTCCCATAGCACGACCGCCCTGGTATGCGCCGGGGTCGTAAGTGGAGTTCCGCTCCCACCGTTCGACGCGAGGTTCTCGCAGTTGCACGGTCCGGTTCACGCCGATCGTCGCAGATCGCATCCTACGATGCTGAGCTGCATGTCGACGGCGACGTGTGTCAGTTCTGGCATGCGGAGAACGAACCGGTCGGTATCGGAGCCCCGCGGACATCAGTCCCGGGGCTTCCTTGCTGAGGTGTCCCGCAGGTTCTCTTGCATACGTCCCTCGCCACGACGCGACGGTTACCACTGCAGGATTGAACAAGGAGGCCCCATCAGCACTGAGACCCGCATCAACGAGCGCATCCGCGTCCCTGAGGTCCGACTCGTCGGACCCAACTCGGAGCAGGTGGGCATCGTGCGTGTTGAAGATGCGCTTCGCTTGGCCTACGAGGCCGACCTCGACCTGGTCGAGGTGGCTCCGGACGCCCGTCCGCCGGTCTGCAAGATCATGGACTACGGCAAGTTCAAGTACGAGGCAGCCCAGAAGCAGCGCGAATCGCGTCGTAATCAGCAGATGACCGTCATCAAGGAGCAGAAGCTCCGGCCCAAGATCGACGACCACGATTACGAGACCAAGAAGGGTCACGTCATCCGGTTCCTCGAGGCGGGTTCCAAGGTGAAGGTCACCATCATGTTCCGCGGCCGCGAACAGTCCCGTCCCGAGCTCGGCTACCGCCTGTTGCAGCGGCTGGGCAACGACGTCGCCGACTACGGCTTCGTCGAGACGTCGGCCAAGCAGGACGGTCGCAACATGACCATGGTCCTCGCCCCGCACAAGGGTGCGAAGACCCGCCAGAAGGCACAAGAGAGCCGCGAACGTTCCGGTGGCCCGAAGGCCGCCCCGGACGAGAACTGAGCGGACGAGAACTGAGTCGATCGGCCGGACGAGAGTCCGATCCGTTCCGGCCGAGATCAGACACGCGAACCCGGACACACACCGGACCTCGCCAGGTCCGGTGCCCGAGTTCGCCCGAGAGAAGGAAGAACATGCCGAAGAGCAAGACCCACAAGGGCACCGCGAAGCGCTTCAAGGTGACCGGCAGCGGGAAGATCGTGCGCCAGAAGGCCAACCGTCGCCACCTGCTCGAGCACAAGTCGTCCAAGCGCACTCGCCGTCTCGACGGCACCACCGTCGTCAGCGAGAACGACGCCCCGCGCATCAAGCGACTGCTCAACCGCTGACGCCAGCGACCCCAGACATCTGACAAGCAAAAGGATCTAACACATGGCACGCGTGAAAAGGGCCGTCAACGCCCAGAAGAAGCGTCGGTCCACCCTCGAGGCCTCCAAGGGCTACCGCGGACAGCGGTCGCGCCTGTACCGCAAGGCGAAGGAGCAGCAGCTCCACTCGCTGACCTACGCCTACCGCGACCGTCGCGCGCGCAAGGGTGAATTCCGCAAGCTGTGGATCTCGCGTATCAACGCCGCGGCCCGCGCCAACGACATCACCTACAACCGCCTCATCCAGGGCCTCAAGGCCGCTGGTGTCGAGGTCGACCGCAAGGTGCTCGCCGACATCGCCGTCACCGATCCCGAGGCCTTCACCGGTCTCGTCGAGGTCGCCCGCAAGGCTCTGCCGGCCGACGTCAACGCCCCGGCTGCCTGATTGCACCCCAGCACCCACGACCCGCGAGTCGCGCGGACGAGTCTCCGATGACGGAGATCCTGTCCGAGCGATCCTCGCGGGTCGTGTCGTATGCAAAGCTCCATCGCGCCGCCGAGCGGCGCGAGCAGGGCCGATTCCTCGCCGAAGGGGCGAACGCCGTCGCGTCGGCGCTCGCCGTCGGACGAATCGAGGTGCTCCTGGTCGCCGAAGACGAGCAGCCACGCCACCGCGAACTGGTCGACGCCGCGACGGCGGCGGGCGTCCCGGTGTCGGTGATCACGGCCCGCGCCGCGTCGAAACTCGGTGAGACCTCTACGCCCGCAGGAATCTTCGCGATCTGCCCGCTCCTCGACGTGTCGCTCGAGGCAGTCCTCACCGAGGCGCCGCGGCTTCTCGCCATCGCCGTCGAGGCGCGTGAACCCGGAAACGCGGGCACGCTGATCCGGTGTGCGGATGCGATGGGCGCGGACGCCGTCGTCCTGCTCGGCGACGCCGTCGACCCGCACAACGGCAAGTGTGTCCGGGCGAGCGCGGGGAGCGTGTTCACGGTGCCCGTGGTGCGCGAGCGTTCCGTCGACGACGCGCTCGACGCCATCCGCGCCACCGGCATCACGCTGCTGGCGACGGCGGCCGACGGCGAGGTCGACCTGGACTCCGCGGCCGATGTGCTCTCCGGCCGGGTCGCCTGGCTGTTCGGCAACGAGGCACATGGGTTGCCGGCCGACGTGCAGCGTTCGGCCGACCACCGTGTGTCCATTCCGATCCGCGGACGCGCGGAGAGCCTGAATGTCGCTGCCGCGGCGGCCATCTGTCTGTACGAGAGTGCGCGTGTCCACGGCGCGGCGGGTCGAGTCTGACCGCTGTCCGAGTCGGCCGGTAGGGTCGGCGATCGTGTCAGAAACTGTGTCACCCGACTCCGCGCCCGAACCCGCACCCGCGACTCCCGGCTCGCCGGCCGCGGCACCGCAGACGGTGCCCGCGCCCGATCCCGCGGTCGTGAACTCCCGCATCGCCTCGGCGATCGCCGCCGAACTCGGGGTGGGGGTCGGTCAGGTGCGTTCGGCCATCGAACTGCTCGACGGCGGGTCGACGGTCCCGTTCGTCGCCCGGTACCGCAAAGAGGCCACCGGCGGCCTCGACGACGCGCAACTCCGCACGCTCGACGAGCGTCTCGGCTACCTCCGCGACCTCGAGGCCCGTCGCCAGGCGGTCCGCGAATCGATCGCCGCGCAGGGCAAGCTCGACGCCGCCCTCGACGCACGCATCCTCGAAGCCGACACCAAGGCCCGCCTCGAGGACATCTACCTCCCGTACAAGCCCAAGCGCCGCACCAAGGCCCAGATCGCGCGCGAGGCCGGGCACGAGCCCGTGGCCGATGCGCTGCTCTCGGACCCGACGACGGATCCGTCGACGTTCACCGCCGAACAACTCGACGGTGCCCGCGCGATCGCCGTGGAGCGGTTCGCCGAAGACGCCGACCTGGTCGGCGAACTCCGCGAGCTGATGTGGCAGACGGGCGTGCTGCGCACTGCGGTTCGCGAGGGCAAGGAGTCGGCCGGCGCCAAGTTCGCCGACTACTTCGAGTTCTCCGAGCCGTTCACCTCGTTGCCGTCGCACCGGGTCCTGGCCGTGCTGCGCGGTGAGCGCGAGGAGATCCTCTCGGTCACCCTCGACGCCGACCCGGAAGCGGCTGAGCGACCTGCCGGCCCCGGCCCGTACGAACAGCGGATCGCCGCCCGGTTCGGCATCGCCGATCAGGGCCGCCCCGCCGACCGCTGGCTCACCGACACGGTGCGCTGGGCGTGGCGCACCAAGCTCTTCGTCGGGCTGTCGCTCGACGTCCGGATGCGGCTGCGTCAGGCCGCGGAGGCCGACGCGGTCGCGGTGTTCGCCACGAACCTCAAGGACCTCCTGCTGGCGGCGCCCGCCGGGTCCCGAACGACGATGGGCCTCGATCCCGGTCTGCGCACCGGCGTGAAGGTCGCGGTGGTGAACGCGACCGGCAGGGTCGTCGACCACGCGACGATCTATCCGCACGAGCCGCGACGCGACAAGTCCGGCGCGCTGGCCGTGCTGGGCGCACTCGTCGAGAAGCACGGTGTCGAACTCATCGCGATCGGCAACGGCACCGCTTCGCGGGAGACCGACGCGCTCGCCGGTGAACTCCTGTCCGCGATCAAGGAAGCCGGCAAGAAGCCGCCGACGAGCGTCGTCGTGTCCGAGGCGGGTGCCTCCGTGTACTCCGCATCGGCCTACGCGTCGAAGGAGCTGCCCGACCTCGACGTCTCCATCCGCGGCGCGGTCTCGATCGCCCGCCGTCTGCAGGACCCGCTCGCGGAACTCGTGAAGATCGACCCGAAGTCCATCGGGGTCGGCCAGTACCAGCACGACATCTCCGAGACCCTGCTCGCGCGGTCGCTCGGCGCAGTCGTCGAAGACGCGGTGAACGCGGTCGGTGTGGACGTGAACACGGCCTCGGTGCCCCTGCTGTCCCGGGTGTCCGGCATCACCGCGGGACTCGCGGAATCGATTGTCGCGCATCGTGACACCAATGGTGCGTTCCGGGACCGCAAGCAGATCACCGCGGTGCCCCGGCTCGGACCCAAGGCGTTCGAACAGTGCGCAGGCTTCTTGCGCATCGCCGATGGCGACAACCCGCTGGATGCGTCGAGCGTGCACCCCGAGGCGTATCCGGTCGTCACCCGCATCATCGAGAAGGTGGGCACGGATGTCCGGTCGCTGATCGGTGACACCCCGACCCTCACCAAGCTGCGTCCCGAGGAGTTCGTCGACGAGACCTTCGGTCGTCCGACCGTCGTCGACATCATCGCCGAACTCGACAAGCCAGGACGTGACCCGCGTCCTGAGTTCAAGACCGCGACGTTCGCCACCGGCATCGAGAAGGTCTCCGACCTGACGCCGGGCATGGTCCTCGAGGGTCAGGTCACCAATGTGGCCGCCTTCGGTGCGTTCGTCGACGTGGGTGTGCACCAGGACGGGCTCGTCCATGTCTCGGCGATGGCGCATCGGTTCGTCTCCGATCCCCACGAGGTCGTCAAGTCCGGTGACATCGTGAAGGTGAAGGTCATGGACGTGGATGTGGAGCGCAAGCGCATCGGGCTCTCGTTGCGGCTCGACGATGAGCCGGGCTCCGACGGCAAGCCTGCTCGCGCACCCCGTGGGCAGGGACGTGACGACAGTCCGCGTGGTGGTCAGCCGCGCCGGAACGACCAGCGCGGCGGTACTCGCGGCGCCCCGCAGGGCCAGGGCGCTCGGGGGAGCCAGGGCAACCGGGGCGGGAACCGCAACGATCGCCGGCCGGCGCCCAGCGGGGCGATGGCCGACGCGCTCAAGCGGGCCGGTTTCGGCAAGTAGGGTCCTGGCCCGGCGGTCCGGTCAGCACGGACCGGGCCGCCGCGGTCGTCGACGCTGCCGGGCTCCGAGCGTCCCGGAGCGGTTGGTCGGCACGGGGATTGCTGACCCCGGCCGAGTAGTTTTGCTCAGGCCCGCCCGGCGACGGCGGCCGAGACTGACGCCATGCTCAGCACCGAATCAGGCCGACCGGCCGGAATACGCTCGGTTCCGACGGGTCTGCCCACTCCCCGCGAACTCGACGCCCTCACCGGACACCGGGACCGCGTCATCGACCTCATCCGCATCGTGTCCCTCGTCGTGGTCGTCGCCGGTCACTCGATCATGCTCACCGTCGAGGTCGCCGACGGCTCGATCGAGCTGGGCAACACACTCGGCGAGGTACCCGCGCTGCAACCGGCGACCTGGCTGCTGCAAGTGCTGCCGCTGTTCTTCTTCGCCGGCGCCGCCGCGGCGACCCGCGGCTGGACCTCGCGCGGCGAGAGCGACACCCCGACGGCGGGGCAGTGGCTCCTCGCGCGGACTCAGCGGCTGCTGCGTCCGGTCTTCTGGTACCTCGGTGCGGTCGTGGCCGCCTACGCCGTCCTGTCCCGTATCGGTGCCGTGGCCACGGCCGACGTCGTCGCGCGCCTCGGGGTGCAACTCCTGTGGTTCCTGGGCGCCTACCTGCTGGTCCTGGCCGTGGTCCCGTTCCTACAGCGGCTCTCCTCCGCCGGTGGTGTGGCGGTCGCGCTGGGCGTGTGCTGGGGGAGTACCGCACTGGTCGACGCCGTCCGGCTCGCGGACGGACCCGCTGCGCTGGGCTATCTGAACTTCCTCACCGTGTGGACGATCCCCGCTGTTCTCGGGATCGCCTACGCCAAGAGGATCCTGCGGCCCGGGATCGCCCTCATGGTGGCCGTCGGCGGGCTCGCCGTCGACGCCGCCCTCGTCTCGTGGGGACCCTATGAGGTCTCGCTCGTCACCGTGCCGGGTCAGCAGCTGTCGAACATGAGCCCGCCGAGCCTGCTGCTCGCCGGCCACGCGATCGTGCTGTGCGCGGGCGCGATCGCCGTGCGCCGGTTCCTCGCGGTCCTCGCCGACCGTCCGATGATCTGGTGGTGGGTCGTGCTGGGCAACCGCGGCGCGATGACCCTCTACCTCTGGCATCTGCCGGTGCTCGCCGCGATCGTCGGAACGTGCGCCGCGCTGGGTGTCGACCGCGCCGACGTCCACTCGGCGTCGTTCCCGGTGATCGTCGGGGCGCAGACCGTGCTGCTGCTCGCGGTCATGGTCCCGGTGGTCGCAGTGCTGTCTCCGCTCGAGAACCGGTCCCTCCCGTGGTGGGACGAACCGGTCGCCCGGCGCAGCGGGCCGGTGCGGAGCGCGGCCCTGCTGACGGTGCTGGCCGGCCTCGGCGTGGCGATCCTGATGCTCGCGCGTGGCGGTCTGACCGGGGACGGCGTGTGGTGGCTGGTCCTGGGCCTCGCGTGTGCCATCGGCGCCCGTCGGCTGGCGGTTCCCGCCGGTCGCCGGACCGCGGCGGGATCGCCTCCTGGAGACGACGCCTCCCTGCAGGTCAGCGCCCCGCGGTAGTCGTCTACCCTCGACGGGAGTCATCGTCGGCACCCGAGGCGCCCGTCGGCCCCGCTGGGTCGGCGTGCACAGCGCGACGACGATGCCGACCATCCACCGATCGACGCATGAGGAGCACGCCCACCGTGGCCACTTCCGCCGACGCAACGGCATTCCCGGGACCCGACGACCTCGAGGCGGCCGCCTCGGCGGCGATCGCGGCGTTCGAGGCGGCGGCCGACCTCGATCAGCTCGCGGCGGCCAAGTCGGCGCACCTCGGCGATCGTTCGCCGATCGCGCTCGCCCGACGCGCGCTGGGCTCCATCCCCAAGGATCAGCGCTCCGAGGCGGGCAAGCTGGTGAATCAGGTCCGCGGCCGGGTGTCGGCGGCATTGGAGGCGCGGACCGCCGTCCTCGACGCCGAGCGCGACGCGGCGGTGCTCGTCGCCGAATCCATCGACGTGACGTTGCCGAGCGGCCGACGTCCGGTGGGTGCACGCCATCCCATCACCGTGATCGCCGAGCAGGTGGCCGACGTGTTCGTCGGCATGGGCTGGGAGATCGCGGAGGGCCCGGAGGTCGAGACCGAGCATCACAACTTCGACGCGCTGAACTTCCTCCCCGATCACCCCGCACGGTCCATGCAGGACACCTTCTACATCGCACCCGAGGGGTCCCGGCAGGTCCTGCGGACGCACACGTCACCGGTGCAGGTCCGCTCCATGCTGAGCCGCGACCTGCCCATCTACGTCGCGTGCCCCGGCCGTACGTTCCGTACCGACGAACTCGACGCGACCCATACCCCGGTGTTCCATCAGATCGAGGGCCTCGCCGTCGACAAGGGACTCACGCTCGCCAACCTGCGCGGCACCCTCGAGACCTTCGCCCGTGCGCTCTTCGGGCCGGAGACGACGACCCGCATGCGGGCGAGCTACTTCCCGTTCACCGAACCCTCCGCCGAGGTCGACGTGTGGTTCCCCGCCAAGAAGGGCGGGCCGGGCTGGGTGGAGTGGGGCGGTTGCGGCATGGTCAACCCGAATGTGCTGCGCGCCAGCGGTATCGACCCGGACGTCTACTCGGGATTTGCGTTCGGCATGGGTCTGGAACGGACCCTGCAGTTCCGCAACGACATCTCCGACATGCGCGACATGGTCGAGGGTGACATCCGCTTCACCCTCCCGTTCGGTCCGGCCGCCTGACCTCGTCCGGCCCGGACCGACCCCGCCGACTTCTCACGACGCGACGAAAGTAGTTGATACACAGTGCGTGCACCACAGTCCTGGTACACCGAGGTCCTCCGCGCCGGCGACCCGCAGTGGTCGGCCACGACCGAGGAGATCGACGCCGGTTTCGTCCGCGTGGGTTTCGAGATCGAGGACATCGAGCGGTTCCCGGAGATCACCGGCCCGCTCGTGATCGGTCGCGTCGAGACCATCGAGGAACTCACCGAGTTCAAGAAGCCGATCCGATTCTGCACGGTCGCGGTCGGTGAGGCCGAGCCACGCGGAATCGTCTGCGGTGCACGCAACTTCGCCGAGGGTGATCTGATCGTCGCGGCCCTGCCCGGCGTCGTGCTCCCCGGTCCGTTCGAGATCGCCTCGCGCAAGACCTATGGACGCGTTTCCGACGGCATGATCTGTTCGGTCTCCGAGCTGGGGATCGGTACCGATCACAGCGGCATCCTCGTCCTCGCGCCCGGAACCGCCGAGCCCGGTGCCGACGCCCGCGAGGTGCTCGGACTCGACGACGCGGCCATCGACGTGAACGTGACGCCGGACCGCGGTTACGCGTTCTCGGTGCGCGGACTCGGGCGCGAACTCGCCGGCAGCTTCGGGGTTCCGTTCGTCGATCCGGGACTGCGATCGGCGGACCTGCCGGACGACGGTTCGGTCCCGGCGTGGCCCGTCGCCATCGACGAGAACTCCGGCGCCACGCGCTACACCGCGCGGGTGATCACCGGCGTCGACCCCACGGCCATCTCGCCGTGGTGGATGCAGAAGCGGCTCATGGTCGCGGGGATCCGCCCGATCTCGGCGATCGTCGACATCACCAACTACGTGATGATCGAGCTCGGGCAGCCACTGCACGCCTTCGACGCCGACCGGATCACGGGCACCGTCTCCGTCCGTTCGGCACAACCGGGGGAGAAGCTCACCACCCTCGACGACACCGTGCGCGTCCTCGACCCCGAGGATGTGCTGATCACCGATGACACCGGGCCGATCGCCCTGGCCGGCGTCATGGGCGGCGCGAGCACCGAGGTGGGGCCGGAGACCACCACCGTGCTGCTGGAGTCGGCGACGTTCGACCCGGTTCGTGTCTTCCGCACCGCGAAGCGCCACAAGCTGACATCGGAGGCCAGCAAGAGATTCGAGCGGGTCGTCGACCCTGAGATCACCGCGGTGGCCTCCGACCGTGCGGCCGGACTGATCGTCGAGATCGCCGGCGGTACCGTCGCATCCCCGCTGTCGGAGACGCACGTCCAGACCCCGATCCGGTCGACGATCTCGATCCCGGCCGACGAACCCGATCGCGTCGCGGGTATCGGGTATCCGCCCGGCACCACCCTGACCAGGCTGACCGAGGTCGGCTGCGTGGTGACCGGAACCGAAGAACTCGACGTGTTCCCGCCCTCGTGGCGCCCCGACCTCCGGCAGCGCGCCGACCTCGTGGAGGAGGTCCTCCGGCTCGAAGGCCTCGAGGACATCCCCGCGGTGGTGCCCCGAGCGCCGGGCGGCACCGGACTCACCCCGGTTCAACGTCGTCGACGCAGCGTCGGCCGCACCCTGGCGCTCGACGGCTACGTCGAGGTCCTGCCGTACCCGTTCATGCCGTCCGGCGTCTTCGACCTGTGGGACCTCCCGGCCGACGACGAACGCCGACGCACCGTCAAGGTCCTCAATCCGCTCGAGTCCGACCGTCCCGAACTGAACACCACTCTGCTTCCGGGCCTCCTGGAAATGGCGGCGCGCAACATCGCCCGCGGACAGCGTGACCTGTCGCTGTTCACGATCGGACAGGTCGTCATCGCCGGTGATCACGTGGCCGCTGTCGACGCGCTCGATGTGACGCGTCGCCCGACCGACGAGGAGATCGCCGCACTCGACGCCTCACTGCCGCATCAGCCGCTGCACGTCGGCGTCGTGCTCACCGGATTGCGCGATCCCGCCGGGCCCTGGGGGCCGGGACGCGCTGCCGATCACCTCGACGCCTTCGAGGCGGCCCGCACGATCGGCCGGGCGGCGGGGGTGACCGTCGAGCTCACCGCCGACGATCACCGGCCGTGGCATCCGGGCCGCTGTGCGCGGCTCACGGTCGACGGTCGCACGGTCGGTTACGCGGGCGAGCTGCATCCGGCTGTGCTGGAGCGGGCGCACCTGCCCAAGCGGACCTGCGCCGTGGAGATCGACATCGATGCGCTTCCCCTGGACCAGCGACTCCCGGCGCCGTCGGTGTCGGTGTTCCCGGCTGTCCTGCAGGACGTCAACGTCGTGGTCGGCGGTGAGGTCCCGGCCGCAGACGTCCAGGCCGCACTCCGCGACGGAGCCGGCGACCTGCTCGAGGACATCGCATTGTTCGACGTCTTCACCGGGGAGCAGGTCGGCGCGGGCAACAAGTCGCTCACGTTCTCGCTGCGGTTCCGCGCGGCCGATCGGACTCTCACCGAAGACGAGGCCAACGAGGCGAAGCTGGCCGCCGTCGACGCCGCGGCCTCCCGGGTGGGTGCCCGTCTGCGCTGACCCGGTCCCAGCGCGGGAACCACCCCGCCGTGAATTGATTTGCATCCTGCTGCATAATGATCAACATGGCTTCGACGAGCTCAACCAGCGGTGTGAAGGTGGCGGTGGCCGGTGCAAGCGGCTACGCGGGTGGCGAGATCCTCCGACTGTTGTGCGGGCACCCCCGCCTGCGATCGGGTGACCTCGAGATCGGTGCGCTCACCGCCGGCGGCAATGCCGGCACGCCCCTGGGGACCCATCACCCGCACCTGTTGCCGTTGGCCGATCGGGTGCTGGAGGACACGACCCCGGAGGTCCTGGCCGGACACGACGTCGTCTTCCTGGGCTTGCCGCACGGTGCGTCGGCGGTGATCGCCGACGCACTGCCGCCGACCACACTCATCATCGACTGCGGTGCGGACTTCCGGTTGCGGGACGCAGGCGAGTGGACCGCCTACTACGGCGGCGATCATGCCGGGACGTGGCCCTATGGTCTGCCCGAGCTGCCCGGCAATCGGGAGGTCCTCAAGGATGCGAGCCGGATCGCGGTACCCGGCTGCTATCCGACGGTGTCGATCCTGTCGTTGCTGCCGGCCATCGCGGCCGGGATCGCGGACCCGCATGTCACGGTGGTCGCCGTGAGCGGCGCCTCGGGTGCCGGCCGGTCTCCGAAGGTCGATCTGCTGGCCTCGGAGGTCATCGGGTCCGCGCGCGCGTACGGAGTCGGCGGCGTCCATCGGCACACGCCGGAGATCTCCCAGGCCCTCTCGGCTGCGGCCGAGCAGCCGGTGACGGTCTCGTTCACGCCGATCCTGGCGCCGATGGCGCGGGGCATCCTCGCCACGTGCACCGCGCGGACCGGTGCATCGGCCGCCGAGGCACGCGCGGTGTATGAGAAGGCTTATGCCGACGAGGAATTCGTGCACGTGCTGCCGGAGGGCAGACTGCCCGCGACCGGATCGGTCATCGGGTCGAACGCCGTGCAGCTCGGCGTCACCGTCGACGAACGCGCCGGGACCCTCGTGGTCGTCGGTGCGGTGGACAACCTCACCAAGGGGACCGGCGGCGCCGCGGTCCAATCGATGAACCTGGCGCTGGGCTGGACCGAGAACGAGGGACTGAGCACCGTGGGAGTGGCACCGTGACCGGAACCGGACAGACCGACAGCGCGGGAACAGAGCAGGATCGGATCGAAGGTGGTGCGCCCGGCGATCACCCGCGGCTCGTGCGGGGCCAGGGTGTCACGGCGCCCCTCGGCTTCCGAGCTGCCGGCATAGCCGCCGGGATCAAGGTCTCCGGCGCCCCCGATCTCGCTCTGGTCTTCAACGAGGGGCCCGACTACGCCGCTGCCGGCGTCTTCACCCGCAACCAGGTGAAGGCCGCGCCCGTGCTGTGGTCGCAGCAGGTCCTCACCACCGGCCGGCTGCGCACTGTCATCCTGAATTCCGGTGGTGCGAATGCCTGTACGGGCCCGGGCGGGTTCCAGGACACCCACCGGACCGCGGAGGCGGTGGCCGACGCGCTCAGCAACTGGGGGACGAGTACCGGCGCGGTCGAGGTCGCGGTCTGCTCGACCGGCCTGATCGGCGATCGACTGCCGATGGACAAGGTCCTGGCGGGGGTCACCGAGATCGTCCAGGACATGGGTGGCGGTCTGTCCGGCGGGACGGATGCCGCGCACGCGATCATGACCACCGACACCGTCCCCAAACAGGCTGCGCTGCATCACCCGCAGGGGTGGAACGTCGGCGGCATGGGTAAGGGCGCGGGGATGCTCGCGCCGTCGCTGGCCACCATGCTGGTGGTCCTCACGACCGACGCCAGTGCGACCGCCGAACAACTCGACACCGCCTTGCGCAGGGCGACGGCACGCACGTTCGACCGGTTGGACATCGACGGCTCGTGTTCGACGAACGACACGGTGCTGCTGCTGAGTTCGGGCGCCAGCCAGATCCCGGTCGACCAGACCGACCTGGACGACGCGGTCTTCGCCGTCTGCGACGATCTCGCCGCGCAGATGATGGCCGACGCGGAGGGCGTCACGAAGCGGGTCGTCATCACGGTCTCCGGTGCCCACACCGAGGACGATGCGCTGACGGTCGCCCGGGCCGTCGCACGCGACTCGCTCGTCAAGACCGCCCTGTTCGGTTCGGATCCGAACTGGGGTCGGGTACTGGCCGCGGTCGGTGCGACGCCGGTCACCATCGACCCCGATCGCATCGCGGTGTCATTCAACGGCAGTCCGGTGTGCGAGAACGGGTTCGGCGTCGAAGGCGCACGGGACGTGGACCTGTCGGGCACCGACATCGCCGTCGTCGTCGACCTGAAGCTGGGAGAGTCCGCGGCGAGCGTCCGGACCACCGACCTCTCGCACGCGTACGTCGAAGAGAACTCGGCGTACTCGTCATGAGCGAGACGACATCGGGAGTCCACCCGATCGACCCCGCCGACGGTCTCGCGAAGGCGACGGTCCTCGCCGAGGCGCTGCCCGCGCTGCAACGACTCGCGGGCGCGACCGTCGTCGTCAAGTACGGCGGCAATGCCATGGTCGACGACGACCTGAAGAAGGCGTTCGCCGCGGACATGGTCTTCCTGCGCGCATGTGGGATGCACCCCGTGGTGGTTCACGGTGGCGGCCCGCAGATCTCGGCGATGCTGAAGCGGCTGGGGCTCGCCGGAGAGTTCAAGGGCGGGTTCCGGGTCACGACCCCCGAAGTGATGGACGTGGCCCGGATGGTGCTGTTCGGACAGGTCGGGCGCGAACTCGTCGGGTTGATCAACTCGCACGGCCCGTACGCCGTCGGCATCACCGGCGAGGACGCACACCTGTTCACCGCGGCGCGGCGGACGGTGCTCGTCGAGGGGGTTCCGACCGACATCGGCCTCGTCGGCGACATCGCGTCGGTCAACACCTCGGCGGTTCTGGATCTGGTCGCCGCCGGCCGTATCCCGGTCGTCTCCACGATCGCCCCGGACCGCGACGGCGTGGTCCACAACATCAACGCCGACACCGCCGCCGGTGCGCTGGCCGAGGCGCTCGGTGCGTCCCGACTGGTGATGCTCACCGACGTCGAGGGTCTGTACACGAACTGGCCCGATCGCGGATCCCTGGTGTCCCGGATCGACACCGACACACTGACCGGACTGTTGCCGTCACTCGACTCGGGCATGGTCCCCAAGATGGAGGCCTGTCTGCGCGCGGTCACCGGTGGCGTCGACCGTGCCCACGTGATCGACGGCCGCGTGGCACATTCCGTGCTCGCCGAACTGCTGACCGAGAGCTCGACGGGCACCACCGTCGTCGTACCGGAGGAGGAATCATGACCGCGCCACTGCAACAGCGCTGGGCACAGTCGCTGATGAACAACTACGGCACACCGGCGATCGCCCTCGTCGGCGGATCGGGCGCCCACGTGACCGACGCCGACGGCAAGCGCTACCTCGACCTCCTCGGCGGGATCGCGGTCAACGCACTCGGCCATGCGCACCCGGCGATCGTCGAGGCGGTGACCACCCAGCTCCAGACGCTCGGGCACGTGTCGAACCTGTACATCGCCCCGCCGGTCGTCGAACTCGCCGAGAAGTTGCTCGACCGTTTCGGCCACCCGGGCCGCGCTTTCTTCTGCAACTCCGGGACCGAGGCCAACGAGGCGGCCTTCAAGCTCGCCCGGCGGACCGGGCGGCCGGAGATCGTCGCCGCGGAGAAGGCCTTCCACGGCCGCACGATGGGTGCGCTCGCCATGACCGGTCAGCCGGCGAAACGGGAGCCGTTCGAGCCGATGCCCGCCGGCGTCCGCTTCGTCCCCTACGGGGACATCGACGCTCTCGACGCGGTGGTCTCCGACCGCACAGCGGCGGTCATCCTCGAACCGATCCTCGGTGAGGCGGGCGTCATCGTGCCGCCCGCGGACTATCTGGCCGCGGCTCGCCGGATCACCGAAGAGCGTGGCGCGCTGTTGGTCCTGGACGAGGTCCAGACGGGGGTGGCCCGGACCGGCACCTTCTTCGCCCACCAGCAGGTCGGGATCGTCCCCGACGTGATGACCCTGGCCAAGGGACTGGGCGGGGGACTGCCGATCGGGGCGTGCATCGCCACCGGCCGCGCGGCCGACCTGTTCGAACCGGGCCAGCACGGCACCACCTTCGGCGGCAATCCCGTCAGTGCCGCAGCCGCGCTCGCCGTACTGCGCGTCATCGACTCCGAGGGTCTCGTCGACTCCGTTGCGGCGGTGGGCAAGTCGATCGCCGCCGGCATCGAGGACCTGCAGCACCCGCTGGTCTCCCATGTCCGGGGCGCCGGTCTGTTGCTCGGCGTGGTGCTGACCCAGCCGTTGTCGCAGCGCGTCGAGGCCGCGGCCCGGGATGCGGGGTTCCTCATCAACGCGCCCGCACCCGACGTCCTACGGCTGGCGCCGCCGCTGATCCTCACCGAAGAGGAGGGCCAGAGCTTCGTGGCTGCTTTGCCGGGACTGCTCGACACCGCCGCCACATCGACCGAGGGAGACAAGGCATGACCCGACATTTCCTGCGTGACGACGACCTGTCCCCGGCCGAACAGGCCGAGGTGCTCGCCCTCGCCGCCGAGGTCAAGGCGAAGCCGTTCGACTTCCGACCGCTGGAGGGACCCCGCGGAGTCGGCGTCATCTTCGACAAGAACTCGACCCGCACCCGCTTCTCGTTCGAAGTCGGCATCGCCCAACTCGGCGGGCACGCCGTCGTGGTCGACGGCCGCACCACGCAGCTCGGGCGCGAGGAGACGCTGGAGGACACCGGCCTCGTGCTGTCCCGGTTCGTCGACGCGATCGTGTGGCGCACCTTCGGCCAGGATCGACTCGATGCGCTGTCGTCGGCCGCCACGGTCCCGGTCGTCAACGCCCTCTCCGATGAGTTCCACCCGTGCCAGGTGCTCGCCGACCTGCAGACGATCATCGAGCACAAGGGTTCTCCCGCCGGCCTCACGATGACCTACCTGGGTGACGGCGCCAACAACATGGCGCACTCGCTCGCCCTGGGCGGTGTCACCGCCGGGATGCACGTTCGGATCAGTGCACCGGACGGCTTCCAGCCGGATCCCGGCGTCATCGCCGACACCGAGCGCCGCGCGGCGCAGACGGGTGGTTCGGTGGAGCTCGTCGGCGATCCCGTCGCCGCGTCCACCGGTGCCGATGTCCTGGTGACCGACACCTGGGTCTCGATGGGGCACGAGGACGACGGCAAGGACCGCACCGCGCCGTTCCGTCCGTACCAGATCAACGACGCGCTGCTCGCGCACGCCGCCGACGACGCGATCGTGCTGCACTGCCTGCCGGCACATCGCGGCGACGAGATCACCGCATCGGTCATCGACGGGCCGCGCAGCGTCGTGTTCGACGAGGCGGAGAACCGCCTGCACGCGCAGAAGGCCCTGCTGATCTGGCTGCTGGAGCACCAGTGACTCGCGAATCGCAGTGAGCAGGAGTTCGTCATGACCGGGAATCCACGATGACCGCCGGGGCCGAGCCCTCGGAGAGCCGGCTGGCCGCCACCCGGGCGGGACGCCATGCGCGGATCATCGAGATCCTGTCCACGCATCAGGTCCGCAGCCAGTCCGAACTGCAGCGGCTGCTCGCCGAGGAGGGCGTCGACGCCACGCAGGCCACCCTGTCGCGCGACCTCGACGAGCTCGGCGCGGTGAAGCTGCGCGCGGCAGACGGCGGGGCGGGCGTGTACGTCGTTCCCGAGGACGGTTCGCCCGTCCGCGGGGTGTCCGGCGGTACCGACCGACTCGGCAGGCTGGTCTCCGACCTCCTGGTGTCGACCGACAGCAGCGGCAACCTCGCGGTGCTGCGCACGCCTCCGGGCGCCGCGCACTACCTCGCGGCCGCGCTCGACCGGGCACGCCTGCCCGACGTCGTCGGGACGATCGCCGGGGACGACACGATCTTCGTGGTGGCTCGCGAACCGCTCGACGGCGCCGGGCTCGCGCGGCGGATCGAGGGACTCGTGTAGCCGCGCCCGGACCTGAACCGAACCAGCCGACCAGCACAGAACAGACACACCACACCAAACGAACAGCCGCGACACCGCCAATCGGTACCCGGACGGTGTCGCCGGAACACCGGGGCCGATGATGGACTCGGTCAACGCGCAGAACAGGAGCTTCACCTCATGGCAGAACGTGTCGTACTCGCATACTCGGGCGGCCTGGACACCTCGGTCGCGATCAGCTGGATCCAGAAGGAGACCGGCAAAGAGGTTGTCGCCGTGGCCCTGGACCTCGGTCAGGGCGGCGAGGACATGGAGGTCATCCGGCAGCGCGCACTGGACTGCGGCGCGGTCGAGGCCGTCGTGGTCGACGCCCGCGACGAGTTCGCCGATGAGTACTGCCTCGGCGCGATCACCTCGAACGCGCTCTACATGGACCGGTACCCGCTCGTCTCGGCACTGTCCCGGCCGCTGATCGCCAAGCACCTCGTCACCGCGGCCCGCGATCACGGCGGCACCGTCGTGGCCCACGGATGCACCGGCAAGGGCAACGACCAGGTCCGCTTCGAGGTCGGGTTCGCCACTCTCGCACCGGATCTGCAGGTACTCGCCCCGGTCCGCGACTACGCGTGGACCCGCGAGAAGGCCATCGCCTTCGCCGGCGAGAACGACATCCCGATCAACGTGACCAAGAAGTCGCCCTTCTCCATCGACCAGAACGTGTGGGGTCGTGCGGTGGAGACCGGCTTCCTCGAGGATCTGTGGAACGCTCCCACCAAGGACGTCTACGACTACACCGAGGATCCGACCGTCAACTGGAATTCCCCCGACGAGGTCATCATCGGCTTCGACAAGGGCCGCCCGGTCAGCATCGACGGACGTCCGGTGAGCGTGCTCGAGGCCATCCAGGAACTCAACCGACGCGCGGGTGCGCAGGGTGTCGGACGACTCGACGTCGTCGAGGACCGGCTCGTGGGCATCAAGAGCCGTGAGGTGTACGAGGCCCCCGGCGCCATGGTCCTCATCCGCGCGCACGAGGAGCTCGAGCACGTGACCCTCGAGCGCGAGCTCGGTCGCTACAAGCGCGGCACCGACCAGAAGTGGGCCGAGCTGGTGTACGACGGTCTGTGGTTCTCGCCGCTGAAGCGGTCGCTGGACTCCTTCGTCGCCTCGACGCAGGAGCACGTGACGGGCGAGATCCGGCTGACCCTGCACGGCGGCACCATCGCCGCGACCGGTCGCCGCAGCTCCGAGTCGCTCTACGACTTCAACCTCGCCACCTACGACGAGGGCGACACCTTCGATCAGTCCGCCGCGCGCGGCTTCGTCGAGCTGCACGGCCTGTCGTCGAAGATCGCCGCGAAGCGGGACCTGAATCTGTGAGTGCGGGCACCGGCGGCGGTAGCGGCCCGGAGACGGGCGGGACGACCAACCAGGGTTCGCTCTGGGGTGGTCGTTTCGCCGGTGGCCCGGCCGAGGCGATGGCCGCGCTCAGCAAGTCGACCCACTTCGACTGGGCGTTGGCCCCGTTCGACATCGAGGCGTCGAAGGCGCACGCCCGCGTCCTGAACAAGGCCGGGCTGCTCACGGCTGACGACCTCACCGGGATGATCGACGGTCTCGATCGTCTCGCCGCCGATGTCGCCGACGGCAGCTTCGGGCCGGCCGAGTCCGACGAGGACGTCCACGGCGCCCTCGAACGCGGGCTGATCGAGCGGGTCGGCCCCGAACTCGGTGGCCGGCTACGCGCGGGACGGTCGCGCAACGATCAGGTCGCGACCCTGTTCCGGATGTGGCTGCGCGCCGCGATGCGTCGGGTGGCGGTCGGGGTGCTCGACGTCGTCGAGGCGCTGACCGCGCAGGCGGCCGCCCATCCGGACGCGATCATGCCGGGCAAGACCCATCTGCAGGCGGCGCAACCGGTCCTGCTGGGGCATCATCTGCTGGCACATGCACAGCCGTTGCTGCGCGACATCGATCGGCTCGCCGACGCCGATCGTCGGACAGCGGTGTCGCCGTACGGTTCCGGTGCACTCGCCGGCTCGTCGCTCGGGCTGGATCCGGCGGCGATCGCGGCCGACCTCGGTTTCGACGCGCCCGCCGAGAACTCGATCGACGCCACCTCGGCGCGTGACTTCGCCGCCGAGGCCGCGTTCGTGTTCGCGATGATCGCGGTGGACCTCTCCCGGTTGTCTGAAGAGGTGATCATCTGGAGCACACCGGAGTTCGGCTATGTGACGCTCGCCGACGCGTGGTCCACCGGCAGCTCGATCATGCCGCAGAAGAAGAACCCGGACGTCGCCGAGCTGATGCGCGGCAAGGCCGGGCGGCTCATCGGTGACCTGACCGGGTTGCTCGCGACACTCAAGGCACAACCGCTGGCCTACAACCGCGACCTCCAAGAGGACAAGGAACCGGTCTTCGACGCGGTCGCCCAGCTGGAGCTGTTGCTGCCGGCGGTGACCGGACTGGTCTCGACGCTGGAGTTCCACACCGACCGCATGGCCGAACTCGCTCCGGCGGGCTTCACCCTGGCCACCGACATCGCCGAGTGGATGGTCCGGCAGGGCGTGCCGTTCCGCGTCGCCCACGAGGCCGCGGGCGCCTGTGTCCGCGAGGCGGAATCACGCGGCGTCGGCCTGGACGAGCTCGACGACGCGACGCTGGCCGGTGTGCATCCCGCGCTGACAGCGGCCGTGCGCGAGGTCCTGACGGTGCGCGGTTCGGTCGAATCGCGCAGCGCGCACGGCGGTACCGCGCCCGAGCAGGTGCAGCGACAGATCAAGGTGGTGACGGCTGCGACCAACGATCTGCGGACTCGTTGGACTGCTGGGCCCGGCGGGCGACGCTGATCCGGTACGACTGAGTACAGTGACCTGTGTCACCGACGCTGTGTGTTCGACACGCGGGTGAGACCGGGACACCGACGACTGGAGGATCGACACGATGGCGGTGTGGGACGGGGGCCCCGATATCGCGGGGGTGGTCGGCAGGGTGTTGGCCACCGCGCAGAACGGCCTCGAGGTGTTGCGGTTCGGCGGACTGGAGACAGGTACCGAGCCGGCGCCGTTCGCGGTGGTCGAGACGCACAAGATGTTCCGGCTGCGCCGGTATTTCCCGAACGATCCGTCGACCGGCCCCAACATCGTTCTGGTGCCGCCGATGATGGTGTCGGCCAACGTCTATGACGTGACCGAACACAACGGTGCGGTTTCCATCCTGCACCGCAACGGCATCACGCCGTGGGTCGTCGACTTCGGATCGCCGGACTCCGAAGAAGGGGGGATGGAGCGGAACCTCGCCGACCACGTGGTCGCCATCAGCCGGGCGATCGACCTGATCGTCGAGGCCACCGGGCGCGACATCCACCTGGCCGGTTACTCCCAGGGCGGCATGTTCGCGTACCAGACCGCGGCGTATCGCCGATCCAAGGGGATCGCGAGTCTGATCACCTTCGGCAGCCCGGTGGACGTGCTCGCCGCGCTGCCCCTGGGGCTGCCCGCCGGCCTGGTGGCGCCGGCGGCCGAATTCCTGGCGGACAAGGCTTTCTCACGCAATCTCTGGGTGCGGGATTGGATGGCGCGCACCGGCTTTCAGCTACTCGACCCGGTGAAGACGGTGCGCAGCCGGATCGACTTCCTCCGTCGACTACACGACCGCGAGGCACTCCTGCCACGTGAGGACCAGCGCCGCTTCCTCGAAGCCGACGGCTGGGTCGCCTGGTCGGGCCCGGCGATCGCCGAGCTGCTGCGGCAGTTCGTGGCGCACAACCGGATGGTGTCCGGGGGCTTCGTGATCAACGGCGACCTCGTCTCGCTCGCCGAGATCACCTGCCCGGTCCTCGCGTTCGTCGGCGATGCCGACGACATCGGCCAACCCGCGGCGGTGCGCGGGATAGTCAGGGCCGCGCCCGACGCCGAGGTCTTCGAATCCGCGCTCCCGGTCGGACATTTCGGACTCGTGGTCGGCAGCGCGGCCGGCGAGCACACCTGGCCGACGACCTCCGACTGGGTGAACTGGCTCTCCGACAACGGTCCGCGCCCCGAGCTCATCACCGAGATGTCGCTCGTCGAACCGGGCCACGGCGGCGGGGTCAGTCTGTCCTCGCGCATCACGCACGGAGTGGGCTCGGTGGCCGACGCCGGCACCGCTGCGTCGCGCGAACTGCTCGGTCTGGCCAACTCCCTGCAACGGACCTCGCGGGCGGTGGCGTCGGAATCGGTGCGGACCGTGCCACGACTGTTCCGCCTCGGACAGATCCAGAGCGGGACGCGCATCTCCCTCTCGAAACTGATGGCCGAGAACACCAAACGCGGCGGCGACAGCGAGCTGTTCCTCTTCGAGAACCGCGTGCTCACCCACGCCCAGGTGAACGCACGCATCGACAACGTGGTCGCCGGCCTCGTCGACTGCTGCATCCGTCCGGGCCAGCACATCGGTGTGCTGATGGACACCCGGCCCAGCGCCCTGGTCGTCATCGCCGCGCTCTCCCGCCTGGGGGCGGTGGCGGTGCTGCTCGCCGCGGATGCCGACGTCCGCGAGATGATGCGGCTCGCCGACAGTTCGGTGATCGTCACCGATCCCACCAACCTCGACCTCGCGACCGCCGCCTCGGACCGGGTGCTGGTGCTCGGCGGGGGGAGTGGCGATTCCCGTGCGATCGACGGCGCCGACGGGACATCTATCGTCGACATGGAGCGCATCGACCCCGACGAGGTCGTCATGCCGACCTGGTACCGACCCGATCCCGGGCTCGCGGGAGATCTCGCATTCATCCTGTTCAGCCGTGCGTACGGCAAACTCGTCCCCTGGCCGGTGACCAACCACCGGTTCGCGATGTCGGCCTTCGGCGCGGCGTCGGCGGCGGCGCTCACCGACCGCGACACCGTGTACTGCCTGCCTCCGCTGCACCATGCGTCGGGACTGCTCACGACGCTGGGCGCGACGGTCGTCGGGCGCTCACGCATCGCGCTGTCCAACGGCATCGATCCCGCGAACTTCGCGGTGGAGGTGCAGCGCTACGGGATCACCGTCGTGTCCTACACGTGGTCGATGCTCAGCGGCATCGTGCGCGACCCCGACTTCCACATCAACCAGCACAACCCGATCCGGTTGTTCATGGGCTCCGGCATGTCGGCGGGACTGTGGGAGGACGTGTGCGCCAGCTTCCCTCGCGCGCGCATCCTCGAGTTCTTCGCCACCGCCGACGGTTCGGCGATCCTCGCGAACGTGTCCGGGGACAAACTCTCCTCCGTCGGCCGGCCGCTGCCGGAGACCAATCCCGTCGAGGTCGCGGCCTACGACATCGTCGGCGACCGGTTGCTCATCGACGACTCCGGCTTCGTCCGGCGTGCCGAGACGGGGGAGCCCGGTCTGCTCCTGGCCAAGGCGAAGCACAAGTTCGACACCAACGGGACGGTCCTTCGCGACGTCTTCACGACGCGGGACCGGTGGGAGGTGTCGGGACACCTGTTCGTCCGGGACGCCGACGGCGACCTGTACTTCCTCGGGGCGACCGACCGCGTGCTGCGAACCGCCGACGGGCCGGTGTTCATCCCGCCCCTCACGCACGCGCTCTCGCGGCTCAAGAGTGTCGACCAGGTCGTCGTGTACGGCGTCGGCGAACCCGGACACCAGGTCGTCGTCGCCGCGATGACCCTTCGGCCCGGAGTCAAACCGGACTCGCTGACGGTCAGCCAACTGCGGATCGCGCTGGGGGAGTATCGAGCCGACGCCCGACCGCACCTGATCCACGTCGTCGAGGAGATCCCGAAGTCGGCGTCCTTCCGACCGCTGAGCACCGGCCTGGTGGAGGAGGGACTGCCGAAACCCGGCGCGCGCGTCTGGTACCGGGACGATGACGGCCGCTACCGCAGGTACACCCGGACCGTGGCGGAGAAGCTGGACTGGACCGGCTCCCGGACGAGCGATGCCCTAGGGTGATCGGGGTGACGACACGCGCTGAGGCCATCGACCCGATCGTGCGCGAACGCCTGGCCTGCCCGCAGGACCACGGTCCGCTGATCGACGCCGGCGACGAGCTCTACAACCCGCGGCTGCATGTCGCGTACCGCATCGACTCCGACGGCATCCCGGTGATGCTGGTCGACGAGGCGCGGGCGGTCGACGACGCCGAGCACGAGCGCATCGTCTCCTCGAAGTAGTCCGATCGTCGGTCGGGTCCGGGTGCCGGGCTCCGGCGCGCCTCACCTCACCCGCGACCCGATCTCGTCGGATGACAAGATCGAGGGGTGAGTGCTGACAACGTCGAGACCCCCGAGCCGACCGCCGTTCCCGCAACCGTCGACATCCTCGACGAGCTGCACTGGCGTGGGCTGATCGCTCAGTCCACCGATCTGGCTGCCCTGGGTGATGCCCTCTCGACCGGGCCGGTCACCCTGTACGCGGGGTTCGATCCGACAGCGGCGAGTCTGCACGCCGGACACCTCGTACCGCTGTTGACCCTCAAGCGGTTCCAGCTCGCCGGCCATCGTCCGATCGTCCTCGCCGGCGGAGCCACCGGTCTGATCGGTGACCCCCGTGACGTGGGGGAGCGGACGATGAACTCGGCCGACACCGTCGCCGAGTGGGCCGGACGCATCGACGCGCAGCTCCGACGATTCGTCGACATCGCCGACTCCCCGACAGGTGCGGTGGTGGTCAACAACCTCGACTGGACCGGTCAGCTGTCGGCGATCGAGTTCCTGCGCGATCTGGGCAAGCACTTCTCGGTGAACGTGATGCTCGCCCGAGACACGGTGAAGCGTCGTCTCGACGCCGACGGCATGAGCTACGCCGAGTTCAGTTACCTGCTCCTGCAGTCGAACGACTTCGTCGAGCTCCATCGCCGGTACGGATGCACGCTCCAGATCGGTGGCTCCGATCAGTGGGGGAACATCGTCGGCGGGGTCGACCTGGCCCGACGACTCGACGGCTCGGCGCTACACGCGTTGACCGTTCCCCTCGTGACGTCGGCGGACGGCAAGAAGTTCGGCAAGTCCACGGGCGGCGGGAGTCTGTGGCTCGACCCGGAGCTGACGAGTCCCTACTCCTGGTACCAGTACTTCGTGAACACGGCGGACGCCGATGTCGTCCGCTACCTGCGCTGGTTCACGTTCCTCGGGCGGGAGGAGATCGACGAACTCGAGCGCGCGACCGTCGAGACCCCGCACCTGCGTCGCGCGCAGCGACGTCTCGCCGCCGAGATGACAACCCTCATCCATGGCAAGGCCAACACCGATGCGGTCGAGCTGGCCAGCCAGGCGCTGTTCGGCCGGGCCGAGCTCGACGAGCTCGACGAGGCAACCCTCGCGGCCGCTCTCGGCGAGACCTCGGTCGCCGACTACCCCGATGGCCGACCGACCATCATCGAACTACTCGTCGACACGAAGCTGTCGGAGAGCAACAAGGCCGCACGTCGTGCGGTGTCGGAGGGGGGCGCGTACGTGAACAACACCAAGATCACCGACCCGGAGTGGCAGCCGGCTGATGCCGACCTGCTCCATGGACGGTGGTTGGTGGTCCGTCGCGGCAAGAAGAGTTTCGCCGGCGCCAAACTAGGCCGCTGACCAGGCGATTTGACGCGTTGTTCGCGCCTGTGTAACTTAATCGACGCACCGCAGAGAGCAACTCCCCCGGAGCCGCAAGCACCGGGGAAGCAAAAGTGCCCGAGCCACTCGCTCGGGCCGCCTGTGCGGGGCCACTCCCGAGAACAAGAGCGTGTGTATTCATCACGCTCTGGGAAGCTCGTCGGAGCCGGCTTCACATCGAAGACGTCTGGCGGGTGTGTGTTCTTTGAGAACTCGATAGTGTGTTGGTGGATTGTTTGATGCCATATTTTTGGTGTCAGATGGTTTGCTTGGATGATGTGTCCGCGACCTCGAAGTCGCGAGATGCTGATGAGTTTATTTTTTGATGCCAGTTTTTTTGAGGATTATTTGGTCAGGTTTTGCTTTCCTGGTTGAAACATTTGTGTTGAAACGTCGGCTTTCGGGTCGGTTTGGTTTCTGCATTTTTTCATGGAGAGTTTGATCCTGGCTCAGGACGAACGCTGGCGGCGTGCTTAACACATGCAAGTCGAACGGAAAGGCCCAGCTTGCTGGGTACTCGAGTGGCGAACGGGTGAGTAACACGTGGGT
>NZ_JAKRFE010000026.1:0-48293 GCF_022348225.1 Gordonia sp. McavH-238-E | reverse complement strand
ACCACCAAGGAACCCCAGTGAAAAGGCTGACACAGGTCAGCGAATACCCCGCGCCCACAACACAATCAGACGCTCACGCACCGCAAACCCACCCGCCTGAAACCTCATCCACGGATTCAGGCTGAGGAGCGAGCTTGCGAGCGTCCACCGTTCCCTGAGGAGCGAGCTTGCGAGCGTCACGAAGGGTTCAGCAGCTCGGGTCCGTTGTTGGCGACCCGGTTGACGAGTGGGGCGACCTCGCGGATCGCGATGGCGTCGACCAGCGACTCGGCCGGCGGGGCGAACAGGTCGTCGGGTGCGCGGCCGTCGGGATCGAGCCAGGCATCCCAATTGTCGTACGGCATGATCAGCGGCATCCGGTCGTGGACATCGCGGAGTTCGCCGACCGCGTCGGTGGTGAGGATGGAACAGCTGAGCAGCGGGGGCTGATCGGGTGAGTCGGGGCCGGTCCTGGGGTGCCACACCGACCACAGGCCCGCCATGAAGAGCCGGGTTCCGTCTTGCGGGGACATGTAGAACGGGATCTTGGTCGGCTTGCCCTTGCTGTCGGCGGGCCCCTTCTTCCACTCGTACCAGCCGTCCATCGGTACGAGGCAACGCCGCGACTTGACCGAGGAGCGGAACGAACTCTTCTCCGCTGCGCTCTCGGCGCGCGCGTTGAACAGCAGCGGCCCCTTCCCGACCTCTTTGGCCCACGGCGGCACCAGGCCCCAACGCATCGCCCGGATGCGCAACAACGGATCGTCGTCGGGCTGCCCGGGTGAGTGTCGTTTGACGACGGTCATCACGGTCGTCGTCGGTGCGACGTTGTAGTTCACGCCCGGCGACCGGGGAGTGGCATCGAGATCGGTGGAATCCTCACCCGCGGGGTCGGGTACCTCGTTCACGGCGTCGATCTCTGCCGCCAGCTTCGCCGGGTCGGTGGTCACCGCATAGCGTCCGCACATGGTGTCCATGCTGCCCTAATGGTGCGACAGCGGGCGACTAGCGTGCGGCGATGTCGGCGACAACGGCCTCGGTGATCGTCACCAGATCGGCCGGGGCCAGTTCGATCTCGAGGCCGCGTTTGCCCGCGCTGCACAGCACCTTGTCGAACGCCGTCGCCGAGGAGTCGATCACGGTGGGCAGCAGGGTTCGCTGGCCGACCGGGGAGACGCCCCCGAGGACATAACCGGTGGTCCGGGTGACGGCCTTGGCCTCGGCCATCGTCGCCTTCGACGCCCCGAGCGCGGCCGCCGCCGACTTCAGCGAGAGCTTGCCGGGCACCGGGACCACCGCGACCGCCAGACCGGATCGTTCACCGCCGGACAGTTCGATGACCAGCGTCTTGAAGATCTGCTCGGCGCGTACGCCGAGGGCGTCGGCGAGTGCGGCGACGGCCTCCGCACCGTAGGCCTCGGATCGGGGATCGTGTGCGTACCGATGCACGGAGTGGGCGATTCGAGCGCGTTCGAGAGCGGCGATCGCCGGAGTGGACGCCATCGTTCGGTCACCTCCTGGTGGTGGTGGGCAGGGACATCGTGGGGACGCGACCCGTCGCCGGCGTGGGCCGGGCGTGGCGATCACGACGGCGACCCGGGAACAAACCGCCGGTCGTGCTCTGTTGGGACTGTTCGGACAACGGACGTACGCACACGGACACGAAGGAGGTCGGGAGGCAGATGAGTACCGCGGCCGTGATGGAACTCCCGCAGCGCACCGAACCGAGGTCGCTCTCGGTGGGGGACGGGTCGGTAAGCTTGATCGACAACATCTCCGTGATGCCTCCCATCGAAGGGATCGTAGTGTCCGACACAGAAGCATCCGACACAGAGTCGTCCGAGACCGGCCGAACCGGGACCGCCAAGGCGCCCCGCCGGGCCGATCCGAACGAGTCGCCGGAGCAACTGACCGAGCGGTTCGAGCGCGATGCGCTGCCGCTGCTCGACCAGATGTACGGTGCCGCGCTGCGGATGACCCGCAATCCCGCCGACGCCGAGGACCTGGTCCAGGAGACCTACATCAAGGCGTTCACCGCATTCGCCTCGTTCCGGGAGGGCACCAACCTCAAGGCCTGGCTCTACCGGATTCTCACCAACACCTACATCAACGGCTACCGCAAGAAGCAGCGTCAGCCCGCGCAGTACCCGACCGACGAGATCACCGACTGGCAGATCGCCGCGACCGCCGAGCACACCTCGCAGGGGTTGCGGTCGGCGGAGATCGAGGCGCTCGACGCCCTTCCCGACGACGAGATCAAGGCCGCACTGCAGGAGTTGCCGGAGGACTTCCGGATGGCCGTGTACTACGCCGATGTGGAAGGCCTGCCGTACAAGGAGATCGCCGAGATCATGGACACCCCGATCGGTACCGTCATGTCCCGCCTGCATCGCGGACGTCGCCAGCTGCGTGAGCTGCTGGCCGACGTCGCGCGCGAGCGCGGCTTCAACCGTTCCGCACGCGTGACGGATGCGGAGGTGGCCCGATGAGCGACGTCGATCCGGAGCTGACCCAGCTCGACTGCTCCGCCGTCATCGCCGACGTCTGGCTCCTGCTCGACAACGAGTGCGACCAGAACGCCCGCGAACGCCTCCAGGGGCATCTCGACTCCTGCCCGTCCTGCCTGGCGCATTATGGCATCGAGCAGCAGCTCAAGGCGCTCGTCAACCGCAAGTGCGGCGGCGATCAGGCCCCGCAGGGTCTGCGGGATCGCCTGCGCATCGAGATCCGCAAGACCGTCATAGTGCACGAGGTCACCGAATCCGAACGGTGACGCCACGAGCACACGAAAAAGCCCGGGCGGCCTGATGGCCGTACCCGGGCGTTTTTCGCTGCTCGTTCGCCGAGACCGCGGTGAGCGGTGATCAGGCGTTGGGGCGCTTGCCGTGGTTGGCAGCGTTCTTCTTACGAGCACGCTTCTTGCGTCCGCGCTTTCCCATGACGCATCTCCTTCATTGCGGGGCGGGCGTCGCCGATAGCGGGCCCGCCGTGTACTGGTTCGCCCCGTGTGCTGGTTCGCACAGAGTGCTGAGACAACCCTGACATCGGCCGGGGAGGACATCCCTGCTGATCGGGACATCACAGTGTCTCAGGGATTCTCCCATGCGCCAAAAACACCTCCGCTCACGCCCCGGCACCGGAGCTTCCGGGCGGGGCGCCGTGGGCTAATTTGGGTGCATGGCAGAAGACGTGGTGGCAGAGATCGTCGCGAGTGTCCTCGAGGTGCGCGTCGCTGCGGGCGAGCAGATCGAGGTCGGCGACACGCTGGTCCTGCTCGAGTCGATGAAGATGGAGATCCCCGTGCTGGCCGAGGAGCCGGGCACGCTCGCCGAGGTCAAGGTCGAGGTCGGCGATGTCATCCAGGCCGGCGATGTGATCGCCGTCTTCGAGTAGCGGCGCCCCGCGCCGGCCGCTCGACGCCCCGTGTCCTGAGATGTCGACCCTCTCCGATCTCCTCGCCGAACACACCACGCTGTCCGACTCGGCAGCTGCCCACCTGCAACGGCTCGTCGCCGAATGGCAGTTGCTCGCCGATCTGTCGTTCGCCGACCTCCTGCTGTCGGTGCGCACGGAGTCCGGGGCGGTGGTCACCGTCGCCCAGTGCCGTCCCAACACCGCGTCGACGGTCTTCCCGACCGACGAGGTCGGCCGGGTCATCGACACGGACGCCCATCCGCAGGTGTTGCGCGCCTTCACCTCCGACCGCATCCTCCGTGACGAGGATCCGACCTGGTTCGGCGCGACGGCGATGCGGCAGGAAGCCGTCCCGGTCGGCCACGACGGCGCAGTGATCGCGGTGGCCACCCGGGCGGTCGATCTGACCCACCCGCGCCTGCCGTCGCCGCTCGAGCTCGCGTACCAGGATTCGGCCGACGACCTGTGTCAGATGGTCGCGGATGGGACCTTCCCGCACGAGGAGGGCAATCCGCGCGGACTGTCGACACCGCGTGCGGGCGACGGCTTCGTGCGTCTGGACGGCCAGGGGATGGTGACCTACACCAGCCCGAATGCGCTGTCGGCATTCCACCGGATGGGATGGACCGCCGAACTCAATCACACGCACCTCTCCGACGTCGTGAAGCAACTCATCACCGAGCCGTTCGAAGCCGACGACGTCGCCCTGATGCTCGACATCGCGGCCGGCGTGACCGAGGTGCCCACCGGTCCCTACCGTGACATCGGGATGCGGGTGGAGGCCGACGCGCGACGGGCCACGGCCCTGATCCGCGCGGTGCCGCTCCGTCCGCGTGGGGAGATCACCGGCACCGTGGTCCTGATCCGCGACGTCACCGAGGTCAAGCGGCGCGACCGCGCCCTGATCAGCAAAGACGCCACCATTCGCGAGATCCATCATCGGGTGAAGAACAATCTGCAGTCGGTGTCGGCGCTGCTGCGGCTCCAGGCGCGGCGCACGTCCAACTCGGACGCGCGGGAGGCCCTCAACGAGGCGGTCCGCCGAGTGGCCTCCATCGCACTCGTCCACGAGCTGTTGTCGGGCAGTGTCGACGAGGAGGTCGATCTCGACGAGGTCGTCGATCGGCTCGTACCGATCCTGGTCGATGTCGCGTCGGGGGAGGCGAGGGTGGCTGTGCGCCACCGTGATCGGTTGGGTGTGCTGACCGCCGAACTCGCGATGCCGCTGGTGATGGTCCTCACCGAACTCATCCAGAATGCGATCGAACATGGCTTCGACGGAGCTCCGCGCGACGACGCCGAGATCGCGGTCGTCGCCGAACGGGATGTGCGTGGGTTACGAATAGCGGTCCGCGACAACGGTTCCGGGCTGCCTGAGCAGTTCGATCTGACGACCTCGGAGAACCTCGGCCTGCAGATCGTGAAGACGCTGGTGTCCATCGAGCTCGGCGGCGAGCTCGAGGTCCGCGCCAACCCTGGTGGCGTGGGAACCGAAGTGGGTGTCTACATTCCGCTGCGCGCGTGAGACCCGGTCGCGAACCCGGTTGGCCGGCAGAGGCTTCGGCCGGAGGCGACGAGCGCGAGCACGAAAAAACCCGGCCGGGGCCGGGTTTCTTCGAATCCGGAACAGGGCCGGCCGGTGAAGGCCTAGACGCTGCTCCGGGTACGCGTACGTGCGGTACGGCGCTTGAGGGCGCGTCGCTCGTCCTCGCTCATGCCGCCCCAGACGCCGGCATCCTGGCCGGACTCGAGAGCCCACGAGAGGCAGTCGGCGGTGACGGGGCACCGTGCGCAGACGAGCTTCGCGTCGGCGACCTGCGCGATGGCCGGGCCGCTGGTCCCCACGGGGAAGAACAGTTCCGGATCCTCGTCGCGACAGATGGCCTTGTGACGCCAGTCCATTCCTCTACTCCTTCGGGCGCGTTTGCACCACTCGATCGTCGTGCTGGTGATTGTTGGCTGTAACTCTCAGTTCACGCGGCGCACCAAATGTTTCCGCGTTGTTGCTTGTGAATACTTTCACGAATCGAGCCGAAGTCAATGGGTTTGCTTAACACGTGGGCAACATCACGTCGCTCGCCTAGCACTTCGGTCGCCGACCCCCGGAGGGGGGTCCGGGCAGTGTGTCTCACGGCCTTGTAGTAGCCTACTCGTCTCGCGACGGTACTGTCGACGACTTTCTGCTGGTCGCGACCTCGACCCTGTATGAAACAGCTCGTGACGTGGCCGGACGCGCGAGGGTATTCTTCACCACATGCGCCGACGATGTTGATCCACACCGCTTGATCGGACCCACCGCAGGCTGACCGTCGCGGCAGTGGGTGCCGCCCTCCTCGAAGACCTGATCCCGCTCTATCCGCTCTACGCCGTGCTCTTCGCCGACCCCGGAGTCCCGGGCGCCGGCCTCGGGCCCGCCGAGATCTCGGCCCTGTTCGTGATCTGGTCGGTGTCGTCGGTGATCGTCGAGGTTCCCACCGGAGTGCTGGCCGACCGCCTGTCCCGGCGGAAGCTGCTCGTCGTCGGTCCGATGATCACTGCCTCGGGTTTCGCGCTCTGGACGGCGGCGCCGTCGTTCCTCTCCTTCGCCACCGGATTCGTGCTGTGGGCACTCGGGGGTTCCCTGCGGTCCGGTACGACCCAGGCCCTGGTCTACGACGAACTGGTTCGACTGGGCCGCACGCACGACTACGCACGGTTGTCCGGGCGCATGCGGGCGGCCGCGGCGCTCGGGGTCATCGGCGGCACCGCCCTGGCTGCGCCCCTGTTCTCCTGGGGTGGTTATGGCCTGGTTGGCGTCGCCAGCGTCGTCGCCTGCCTGGTGTGTTCGCTGCTGTCGGCGCTGCCCGAGACGCGCGCCGACCGGAACCGGCCGGACCACGACGACCTCGGGTCCGCAGACGGCGAACCGGACCCGGGCTGGTACGCGATCGTCCGCAGTGGCCGGCGGTCGCTGCGGACACAACCGGTGGCGCGACGGATGTTGCTGCTGGGCGTCGCCCTGACCTGGGTCGCGGCGCTCGACGAATACCTCCCGCTGCTGATCGGGTCGTTCCTGGGCGACGACGCGGGCGGGTCGGGGCACACCGATCCGGGCGGGGTCGCCCTGCTGATGATCGTGGTGTCGGTCGGCGACATCGCGGGCGCGCTCGCCGCGGGCCGGTTTCGGTCGGTTGCCGCGATCGGGCCCGCCGTGGGCCTCGGCGCCATCGCGCTCATCGGAGCCGCGCTGTGGGGGCACCCGGTGGCAGCGCTGGGCGTCGCCGTCGCATTCGGCGTTCTGGGCTGGGCGCGGGTCGTCGCCGACGCCGAACTGCAGGACCGGCTGAGTTCGACCTCGCGCGCCACCGTCACGTCGCTGGCCGGGATGGGTGAGGAAGTGGTCGCGATCCTGGCGTACGCCGGCTGGGCGCTGGGCTCGGCGTGGCTGGGGCCTGCCGGCCTCTTCGTCGTCGCCGCGCTGCCCTACGTCGTGGTCTCGGGGATGCTGATCGGCGGTGCGATGACGGTCAGCGCGTCGCGGCGATGGCGAAAGCGTATGTCGCGGAACGCCCCGATGTAATCGCCATCCATCTGCACGTCTATCGGTGCCTCGGCGTGGAAGCACACCTCGTCGACGTCGTCGTCTCGAAAGAGATGGCGCGCCTTGGGATCTGCCTGGGACAGGAGTCTGGTCGCCAGTGGGAGGTTGCGGAGGACGCCGGTGGAGGTCGCGACGAACACGCCGAGGCCGGTATGGAACCCGGTGTCGGGGTTGGTGCGGATCTCCCGCGGTCCGAGGTAGGTCCAGGGACTGGTGTTGGAGACGAAACCGAAACGGGCGCCGATGATCCGGTCACGCCCGGGGATCTCGACGTCGAAGGTGGCCGACGAGCCGGACTGTTTCAGGAAGCTGGTGATCGTGGTCCACAGGTAGCGGGCCGGGGTCGCCGTCTTGCCCGCGTGGCGCTTGTCCTCCATCGCGTGGACGACCACCGCGTCCATGCCCATGCCGGTGTTGAACAGGAACCACCGGTCGTCGGTGTGACCGAGGCCGATCCGGCGGCTCTGGCCCGCGTCGAGCAGCGAGATGATCTGCTGCGTCGCGAGCAACGGGTCGGGGTCGATTCCCAGCGTGCGGGCGAAGACGTTGGCGCTGCCGCCGGGGATCACGGCCAGTGCGGGACGGTCCCGGTCGGGGTCGCTGCTCGACGGCGGGTCGAGGAGACCGTTGGCGGCCTCGTTCACCGATCCGTCGCCGCCGTGCACGATCACGGTGTCGAAGTCCTCGGCAGCGGCGCGCGCGGCGAGTTCGAACGCGTGTCCGCGGTGGGTGGTCAGCTCGACGTCGAGGTGGAAGTGCGCGCTCAGGGTGTGCGCCAGTGCGTCGCGTCCAGCGGGACTGGTCGCGGTGGCGAACGGATTGACGATGAGCATGACGCGCACGACACCCGAGGATATGGGGTCGGGCCCGCCCGCGCGTAATCGCGCTCGTGCGGACAGGTGTGATCGCGCTCGTGTGTGGACCCCCGGCGGTGCGCGCGAGCCCACCAAATATCCTGGGGCGGTGAGCACCGACAGCGGCCGTCCGGAACCCGACACCGATCCGTCGGTGACCCCGCGCCAGATCAAGATCGCCGGTGCGGTGACGACGATCGAAGGGCTGGCCGGGGTCCTGGTCGCGGTGGTTCTCGTGGTCCGTGGCCTCGCCGGACACGAAGAGGCGGCGATCAGCGGGTACGGCACCGCGGGATGGTTCGGCATCATCGGCGGCGGGGTCCTGCTCGGCGGGCTCGCACTGCTCACCGGCCGGCGGTGGGGTCGCACGATCGCGATGATGGCGCAGATCCTGCTCCTGCCGGTGTCCTACTACATCTTCACCAGCGGGTGGGCCGTCTTCGCGGTCCCGTTGGCGTTGGCGGCCCTCGCCGCCCTCGTGATGCTCTTCAGTCCGCCCTCGGTGCGCTGGCTCGCCGAGGGGCCCGAGCCCGGCGCCTGAGGGTCGAACCGCCGGGGGTCTTACCCGACGGTTCCGGCCCGGGCGGTCGTACAGTAGGGCGCATGACGCGCATCCTCGCGATTGCCAACCAGAAGGGTGGGGTCGCCAAGACCACCACGGTGGAGTCCCTCGGGGCCGCCCTCGCCGACCTCGACGTCTCGGTGCTCGTCGTCGACCTCGACCCCCAGGGCTGTCTCACCTTTTCGCTCGGGCACGATCCCGACCAGCTCAGCTCCTCGGTCCACGACGTGCTGCTCGGTGACGAGGAGATCGCCGACGTCCTGCTCGACACCGAGGACAAGGTCACGCTGTTGCCGGCAACCATCGATCTCGCCGGCGCCGAGGCATTGCTGCTGATGCGGCCGGGTCGGGAGTACGCGCTCAAGCGGGCGCTCGCAGAGGTGGCCGAGGACTTCGACGTCGTCATCGTCGACTGCCCGCCGTCGCTCGGCGTGCTCACCCTGAACGGTCTGACCGCGGCCGACGAGGTCATCGTGCCGCTGCAGTGCGAGACGCTCGCCCATCGTGGCGTCGGGCAGCTGTTGCGCACCGTGCGCGAGGTCCAGCAGATCACCAACCCGAATCTGACGATGTTGGGCGCGGTGGCCACTCTCTTCGACGCCCGCACCACGCACAGCCGCGACGTGCTCGCCGACGTCTCCGATCGTTACGATCTGCCCGTGCTCGACCCGCCGATCCCGCGCACCGTGCGTTTCGCGGAGGCCTCGGCATCCGGAACCTCGGTGATGAGGGGTCGAAAGAACAAGGGCGCCACGGCATATCGCGCTCTGGCCGAGAATCTGTGGAAGCACTGGGAGGCCGGCGAGAAGGTCGGCACCTTCCAGGTCTGAGGCCCGCGGTCGGCGGTCTGCGCTTGCCGGTCTGCGGTTGCCGGTCAGCCCGGACCGAAGGCCTCGACGCGCGGTCCGTGCTGCTCGACCACGACGTCGCCCAGTACCCGCAGACTCACGACCGGCGCGGCCGGTGCGCTCCGTGCCAACGGGATCGACCGGATCTCACGGCCGGTCGCCACGTCGCGGACGCTGATCCCGGTCGCGCTCGGCAACAGGAGCTGTCCCGCCATCACCTGGCCGGGTCCGAGAGTGCCCGGAACCTGATAGATCGGGTTGAGCGTCTGCGCGTTCAGGACGACCGTCGCCTTGCCGGTCCAGTAGGTGACCACCCCGTCGGAGGAGATCGGGACACTCCCCGCCGGGGGTGTGGCGTCACCGGCGACGGTGTTGGTCCCGGCCGCGACGCCGTCGGTGTCGAAGCGCCGGATCGCCGGGCCGCTCTCCGCGCCGATCGTCGGGGGCTCGGCCGGTGCCGCCCCGCCGTCGTAGACGGCGATCCCCGAGGACGACATCGCGATCAGTGTCGGTGGCGGGCCGCTCACGTCGCCGGTGATGAGTGACGACCCGTACTGTTCGACGTTCTCGTCGTTCCCCAGCACCGCGCCGAGGACCGTGAGCCGATACCCGGGATCGTCGGCGCAGCGTTCGACGACGGCGACGCGATCACCGGACACCGCCGACGAGAACAACTCGCAGTCGGCACGGTCGGGCGCGTCCTCCGGGCGAACAGGTGCCTCGACCCGTCCGTACTCGATGCCGCGGACGAGGTTGGACCCCCACGTCTCCATCCGCCGGGAGCCTTGCGCGACGGCATATCCCGAGTCGGTCACGAGCCGGATCTGTGGGTCGGCGTCGCTGGTACGGGCACCCGCACGCCCCCCGGTGCCCGCGTCCAGTGCGGTCACCTCCGAGCATCCGCGGCTGTTGCGGTACACCGCCAGCGCCAGGTCCGAGCTCGCGGTCCAGGCGGTGCCGACGGTGCACAGATCGAGATCGCGACTGTACGACCAGAGTTCGCGTCCGGTCGACGGGTCGTGCCCGACCACCCGGCCACCGTTGCCGGTGACGACGACCGAAGTACCGACGGCCGGGACGGTGGTGGCGTCGGAGTCGGCCCGCCAGCGGGCGACGAAGCGCTCCGGCACGGCCTTCGCCGGTTCGATCGCGGCGGGCTCGGCCTGGGCCTGCACGCTGGTCGTGTGACGGACCGGGCTCAGCGCCCAGGCGGAGACGCAGAGGGCTGCGACGACGACCAGGATGGCCGCGGTGACCGCGAGGTCGATCGGGCGGCGCCGTTCGGGCCGGACTCGTGCCACGTGGGTCAGGTCAGTCGGCGACGGCCGCTGACGACTCGGCGCTCGCCTCGCTGCCGGACGACGCGGTCTGGTCGCCGGCGGGCGTGCGGTTGGCGCCCCCGCGGCGACGACGGCGGCGGCGCGGCTTCGAGGTGCCGTCACCGGCCGGGCTGCCGGCGTCGGCGGGTGCCGCGTCGGCCGAGTCGGCGGACTCGGTCGAGGTGGACTCGGTACCGGATGCCACCGATGCCGTGTCGCCGTCCGTCTGCCCACCTCGGGTGCGCCGGCGGGTGCGGGTCGAGCGCTTGCGGGGCTCGCGGTCCGCGCGCGTCTCCCTGGTCTCGTCGGGATCACGCGGCGGCTTGGGCGCGGCGACACGACCGGTCTTCGACTCGGGGATCGACAGATCCGAGCGGAGGTGCTCCGACGTCGAGTAGGTCTCCGGCGGGTCGGGGATGCCGAGGTTCAGCGCCTTGTCGATGAGTTCCCAACGGTGCAGCTCGTCCCAGTCGACGAGGGTCACCGCGATACCCGTGCGGCCCGCGCGACCGGTACGACCGATGCGGTGCACGTAGGTCTTGTCGTCCTCGGGGCACTGGTAGTTGATGACGTGCGTGACGTCGTCGATGTCGATGCCGCGGGCGGCCACGTCGGTCGCGACCAGCACGTCGATGGTGCCGTCGCGGAACCGCTTGAGTGCCTTCTCGCGGGCGACCTGGCCGAGGTCGCCGTGGACGGCGCCGACCTTGAAGCCGCGCTCGGCGAGGTCGTCGGCGACCTTCTGCGCGGTGCGCTTGGTGCGGGTGAAGATCATCGTCGCGCCGCGGCCGTCGGCCTGGAGGATGCGGGCGACGAGTTCGGCCTTGTCCAGCGCGTGTGCGCGGTAGGCGTACTGCTTGGTGCGATCGTGGACTGCTGAATCGTTGGCGTTCTCGGCCCGGATGTGGGTCGGCCGGTTCAGAAAGGTGCGGGCCAGGGTGACGATGGGGCCGGGCATGGTCGCCGAGAACAGCATCGTCTGACGAGGCGTCGGCAGCGCGGACATGATGCGTTCGATGTCGGGCAGGAAGCCGAGATCGAGCATCTCGTCGGCCTCGTCGAGGACCAGTATCGACACCTTGCCGAGGACGAGATGGCCCTGCTGGGCGAGGTCGAGGAGACGACCCGGGGTGCCGACCACGACGTCGACGCCGGACTGCAGCTCGGCGATCTGGGACTCGTAGGGGCGGCCACCATAGATCGAGGTGACCTTCAACGGGCGCTTGCGCCCGTCGGCCAAGGTCACCTCGAGCGACGGCGCCGCCACCTGGAGGTCGCCGGTCACCTGCACGCACAGCTCACGCGTGGGCACGATGACCAGCGCGCGGGGGGTGTTGTCCAGCGGACGGACCCCGGTCTCCTCGGCACTTGCGAGGCGATGCAGCAGCGGGATGCCGAAGCCGAAGGTCTTGCCCATGCCGGTGCGGGCCTGACCGATGAGATCGTGGCCTTCGAGCGCGAGCGGCAGGGTCAGTTCCTGGATCGCGAAGGTGTGGGTCTTGCCGTCTGCGGCGAGGGCCGAGACGATACGCTCGTCGACGCCGAGTTCGGCGAAGGTGGGCGCGGTGTGGGTGTCGTCGACGATGGTCGTCTGCACGGCGGAATCGCTCATGTGCGGTTGTATGCCTTTCTGGGCCGGTCTGCGCGCGATGTGTTTCGGTGCGCGCACGAGGAAGGCTCGAAAGTGCACGCGCATATGTCGTAGTGGCACCGGGGATGTGACCGGGTATCGCGAAGAACTCGCAGGTCCCGCGAGATCACTCGCGAGCACCGCCGTCGTCACATCCACACGCTCGCGCCGGCGAGCACGCGCGGCCGCGCAGCTCAGCGGGCAAGCGACGGGGGGTCCCGTCGGAGTGCACCGCCGTCGAGTGTACTTGGTGCCCGGCGGCGGCCCGCTACCATCACCTCATGGCGCCTGCACCCGACCCGTCCGAGTCGATCCCGTCAGCTGCGACGTCCACCACGGTGGTGTCGGCCGAGATGCAGGATTCGGCCATCGGGAAGCTGTTCGCCGTGCTGCTTGCCGGCGAGTTCGCCGCCTTCCACCGGCTCATCGAGGAGTCGGCCATGGCGCCGGACGTGCCCAGTCGGATCGCGATCGCCCGCATGGCCGCCTCGGAGGTCGGCCACTTCGACCGCCTCGCCGAGCGCGTGGAGGCGATGACCGGCCTCGGGGCGGCAGAGGCCGTCGAGCGCTACCGTTCGGTGTTCGACCAGTACCACCGCGCGACCACGCCGAAGACCTGGTACGAAGCGCTCGTCAAGGCGTACGTCGGCGACGGACTGGCGGCCGACTTCTACGCGGAACTCTCCGACATGCTGCCCCCGGACTCGCAAGCGGTGATGGCCGAGGTGATGTCGGAAACCGCCAACTCGGAGTTCGCCCGGGACCAGGTACGGGCTGCGGTCGAGGCCGATCCGTCCATCAAGTCGGCACTCGTGCTGTGGGGCCGCCGGCTGCTCGGCGAGGCCATCACACATGCACAGTGGGTCCTCGCCGCCGAGGAAGAGGTCACCGATCTGCTCTTCGCCGGCGCGAGTTCGCTCACCGGTGTCGCGGGATTCTTCGACGTCGTCGCCGGCAAACACGCCGATCGGATGGCCGACCTCGGACTCGCTTGAGTCGCACCTGACCTCCGCGATTGCCGCCGGCGCGTTTCGCTCTCAGCGGAGTGCCTGTCCCGCCGTGCAGCTGCTGCACTAGCCTTGTGCGGCAAGCGTTGTTAGACACCGAGGAGGGCGGCACATGGCCGTGGAAGTGAAGATCGGCATCACCGACAGCCCGCGGGAGCTGACCATCGCGTCGACCCTGACCAGCGACAAGGCCTTCGCCGAGGTCGAGGCGGCATTGGGTGGAAAGCAGCAACTGCTGTCCCTCGTGGACGACAAGGGCGCGCGCTACCTCATCCCCGTCACCAAGATCGCCTATGTCGAGGTGGGGGCATCGGAGAACCGGCGCGTCGGGTTCGGTTCCTGACGAGACACCCGAGCGCGTAGATCGACGAGAAAGGGGCCTGTACGCCGATGGCGTGCAGGCCCCTTCTCTTGTGCTCGAGTGGATTCAGGCAGTGCCGGTCATGGACGGCCCGCTCGCTTCGCTCCCGGCGCCGGTCATGGTCGGCCCGCTCGCTTCGCTCCCGGCGCCGGTCACACCCTCGGACTCGGCGCCCGCAGGCTGCGCCTCGGCCGCAGCCGTCTGACGCGGGAAGTGGGACAACCCGCCCCACAGCAGCGCGACCGTGGTGTCGACGGCGGTCTGCTTGTCGACGGGCCGCTTGGCCTCGAGCCAGTAGCGCGCGTTGACCTGACTGGCGCCGACGAGTCCCGACGCCAGCATGCGTGAGCGATAGGGATCGAGACCGGAGTCGTGCATGACCAGTCCGTAGACCGCGTCGACACACGCCTCGGTGGCACCCTCCACCCGCCGGATGACCGCGGGGTCGGAGGCGTCGGAGGAGAAGATCAGCCGGTAACCCGAGTTGTCCTGGTCGATGAAATCGAAGAACGCCTGGACCGCTGCGCGCACGCGCCGGCGGTTGTCCGTCGTCGTCCGCAGAGCGGTGTTGACGTCGCTGACCAGCTTCTCGGCGTGCGAATCGACGACCGCGATGTACAGGTCGAGTTTGGATGGGAAGTGTTGATACAGAACGGGTTTGCTCACGCCCGCGTGCACTGCGATCTCATCCATGCCGGCGGCGTGGTAGCCGCGTTCGACGAAGATCTCACTGGCCGCGTCGAGCAACTGCATACGTCGTGCGCTGCGCGGCAGGCGGGTGCTGCGTCCAGGCACGGCGGATGCATTGGTTGCGGTCGACATGCCCAAGAGAGTACTCGGGGGAGCTTCCTGCGCAGTATCGGTGGTCTGCTGTGAGAAAGTTGACCGGTGAGCCGCACTGAGGACGGTGGCCCCGAGCCCGAACGCGGCCGGGTGCGTGCCAAGGACGTCGGCCCGAGATCGTCGGGACGCCCCAGACCGGACCAGCCGCTTCGAGCGCGCTGGGATCCGACCGACGACAGCGGACGTCCCCGCGTCGACCGCGATGCACAGCCGGAATACAAGAAGCAGTCCGCTCTCGGGCGGTTCGTCTCGACCTACGGCTGGCGCGCGTACGCCATCCCGGTGCTCTCGATCCTGACGATCGCGCTCATCGTCGTCACCGTCCGGGACGGCCGCACCGATGCGCTCGAACCGGCTGCTGCCGCCAGCCCCGACTCCGCGGCGCGCAACACCGACATCAGCAAGGAGACCCGCCCGATCGGAGCGCCGACCGGCGACATCCAGGCGGCCGCGCTGCCGGCCGGCACGCTGCCGCAGGGTGGCCCGTTCACCGAGCGGGCCCGCAAGACCTTCCGGGTGCTGCGCGGTGGCGGTCCGCCCGTCGGTACCGGCGGTCAGGTCTACACCTACACGGTCGAGGTCGAGAACGGTCTCGACCCGCAGGACTACGGCGGTGACCCGACCTTCGCGAAGATGGTCGACACCACGCTGGCCAACCCGCGCAGCTGGATCGGCGACGGACGGGTGTCCTTCCGCAGGGTCGACCGTGGCGAGCCCGACCTGCGCATCACCCTCACCTCCACCGGCACCACCCGTGAGCTCTGCGGCTACCAGATCCGGCTGGAGACGTCGTGCTACTACCCGCCGCAGGCCCGGGTCACGCTCAACGAGGCGCGCTGGGTGCGCGGGGCCCTGTCGTATCAGGGCGACGACGTCGCCTACCGGCAGTACCTCATCAATCACGAGGTCGGGCACGGCATCGGCTATGAATCCCATGAGGCGTGCCGCGAGGACGGCGCGCTCGCGCCGATCATGATGCAGCAGTCCTTCGGCGTCGCGAACGCCGAGATCATGGCCCTCGACCCGCAGATGAAGGCCAACCGCACCTTCGTGTGCCGCCCCAACCCGTGGCCGTTCCCCACCCGCTGAGGGAATGCGGCCGCGAGCTCTGCCGTTGTGTCAGGAGTCCGTAGTCAGCCTGAACAATGGAGGCGTTCGTGTCGTCGCAAGGGTCGCCCACTGGGTCGCTGCCGCCGCTGGTGGAACCGGCCGCGGAACTGAGCAACGAAGAGGTGGCCCGCTACAGCCGTCACCTGATCATCCCCGACGTGGGCATGGACGGTCAGAAGCGTCTGAAGAACGCCAAGGTGCTGGTGATCGGCGCCGGCGGACTGGGCTCGCCGACACTGCTGTATCTCGCCGCGGCCGGGGTCGGCACGATCGGCATCGTCGAGTTCGACATCGTCGACGAATCGAACCTGCAGCGCCAGGTCATCCACGGCCAGTCCGACATCGGGCGGCCCAAGGCCGAGAGCGCGCGGGACTCCATCCTGGAGATCAATCCGTTCGTCACCGTCAACCTGCATGACCAGCGCCTCGAGCCCGAGGGTGCGATCGAACTGTTCTCGCAGTACGACCTCATCCTCGACGGCACCGACAACTTCGCGACCCGGTACCTGGTGAACGACGCCGCGGTCCTCGCGCACAAGCCCTACGTGTGGGGGTCGATCTACCGATTCGAGGGTCAGGCGTCGGTCTTCTGGGAGGACGCCCCCGACGGTCGCGGGCTCAACTACCGCGATCTCTACCCGCAGGCGCCGCCGCCCGGGATGGTGCCGTCGTGCGCCGAGGGCGGCGTCCTCGGCATCCTGTGCGCCTCGATCGGCTCGATCATGGGCACCGAGGCGATCAAGCTGATCTGCGGGATCGGCGAACCCCTCCTCGGCCGTCTCATGGTGTACGACGCGCTGGACATGACCTACCGGACCATCAAGATCCGCAAGGACCCGGAAGACGAACGCATCGCCGGCCTCATCGACTACGACGACTTCTGCGGCGTCGTCTCCTCCGAGGCGTCCGATGCCGCAGCGGGGTCGACGCTGACCGCCGTCGAACTCAAGTCGAAGATCGACGCCGGAGAGAAGCTGGCGATCATCGACGTCCGGGAGCCCGTCGAATGGGACATCGTCCGCATCGACGGCGCCACACTCGTGCCCAAGGGCGACATCCTCTCCGGTGAGGGGCTCGCGCAGGTACCCCACGACCGCCCCACGGTCCTGTACTGCAAGACCGGTATCCGTTCCGCGGAGGCACTGGCCGCGCTCAAGCGAGCCGGATTCGCCGACGCGACACACCTGCAGGGCGGCGTGACCGCATGGGCCAACCAGGTCGACAAGACGCTTCCGGTCTACTGATCTCGGCCGTCTGCGCGTGATGGCTGCCGCGTGCCTTCCGTGACCGGGCAACCGCGCTCGGTAATCTGGCCAACGTGAACACCGTCGAGCCGCCCGAACATGTGTTGAACACGTTCGGGCTCACCGCCCACCCGCCCATCGCGATGGGGGAATCGTGGGTCGGCGGGTGGCGTGTCGGCGAAGTCGTGCTGTCCCTGGTTCCCGACCACGCGCGTGCGGCGTGGTCGGCGTCGGTGCGGGAGTCCCTGTTCGTCGAGGGCATGCGCATCGCGCGTCCCTTCCGCGCCACCGACGGGCGGTACGTGGTGTCCGGGTGGCGGGCGGACACCTACATCGCGGGGACCCCCGAACCCAGGCACGACGAGGTCGTGCTGGTCGCCGACCGCCTGCACGAGGCGACCGCCTCGCTCGAACGGCCCCGGTTCCTGCTCCAGCCGCCGGCCCCGCCGCACACCGATGTCGATGTCTTCACCGCCGCCGACCGCGCCGCGTGGGAAGAGGTGCCGCTGCGATCGGCCCGTGCCGCGGGGATGGCCGAACCGACCGCGCCGGACGGCGTGCAGAGCGTCGACATGCTGAAAACCCTTGCAAAGCTTCGCAAACCGGTGGATCTGCCGTCTCAGGTCGTGCACGGTGACCTCTTCGGCACGGTTCTGTTCGCGGGGGCCGCGGCCCCCGGCATCACCGACATCGTCCCGTATTGGCGGCCCGCGCCGTGGGCTGCGGCGGTCGCGGTGGTCGACGCCCTCGCCTGGGGCGGTGCCGACACCGAGCTCATCCAGCGCTGGTCCGATCAGCCCGAGTGGCCGCAGATGATGCTGCGGGCGACGATGTTCCGGCTGGCCGTCCACGCCCTGCACCCGCGGTCGACCTCGGGCGCACTGCCCGGGTTGCAGCGAGTCGTCGAACATGTACGTTTGCTCGTATAACCGCAGTTCACAGCCCTGATCGAGAGCTGACAGGGTTCTCACACCGTCGTTGTGACGGAGTGAGGACAACGTGACCATGCGGTCACCTCGCGGAAAATCCGCGCAACACACCCCCTCCACACTTGGTCTCGAGTCGCACGACATCGGTGTCGGCGTCTTCCACGACAGCCACCACTGCGCGTCCGGCCCCGTGCACGGCAGTGACACCACGTAGACCAGCAACCATCGGAGGCGGAGCCTTGGCATTCGCAGACCTCACAGCCAACCTGAAACGCGACCACACCATCACCGACTGGGATCCCGAGGATCGGGTCGCCTGGGACAACGGCAACGCCGCGATCGCCAAACGCAATCTGATCTGGTCGGTGATCTGCGAGCACGTCGGCTTCTCGATCTGGTCGCTCTTCTCGGTGATGGCCCTGTTCATGGGCCCCGAGTACGGCATCAGCATGGACCAGAAGTTCGTCATCGCCGCCACCGCGACCCTGGTCGGTTCCTGCCTGCGGATCCCCTACACCCAGGCCACCGCCCGGTTCGGCGGGCGCAACTGGGCGATCTTCTCCGCCGTCGTGCTGCTCATCCCCACCGGGCTGACGATGATGCTGATGATGAACCCGGGCGAGTTCGGGTTCGGCTGGTTCCTCGCCGTCGCGGCCATCACCGGTTTCGGTGGCGGCAACTTCGCGTCGTCGATGACCAACATCAACGCCTTCTACCCGCAGCGGCTCAAGGGTTGGGCCCTGGGCCTCAATGCGGGCGGCGGCAACATCGGCGTGCCGGTCGTCCAGGTCATCGGTCTGCTGGTCATCTGGCTCTTCGCCGACCAGCCGGAGATCGTGTGCGCCATCTACCTCGTCGCCCTGGCTGTCGCCGGCATCGGTGCCGCCATCTACATGGACAACCTGGACCACCAGACGGCCAGCGGTCGGGCGATGATCGACTGCCTCAAGTACCGCGACACGTGGCTCATCTGCCTGCTCTACATCGGCACGTTCGGTTCCTTCATCGGCTTCGGGTTCGCCTTCGGCCAGGTCCTCAACATCAGTTTCACCGAGGCCGGAGTGGCGAAGCCGGCGCTGGCGGCAGCGCAGATCGTCTGGATCGGCCCGCTGCTGGGGTCGGTCATCCGCCCCTACGGCGGGAAGCTGGCCGATCGCGTCGGTGGTGGCAAGGTGACGCTGTACACCTTCATCGCGATGGTCTTCTCCGCGGCGATCCTCGTCGTCGCCGGCACGATCGCCGACAACAACGGCAAGACGATCACCGGCGCCACGTTGACGGCCTTCATCATCGGCTTCATCCTGCTGTTCCTGCTGTCGGGCCTGGCCAATGGGTCGGTGTACAAGATCATCCCGACCATCTGGGAGCACAAGGCGCGGACGCAGAGTGGACTGAACTCACTCGGCAAGACGAAGTGGTCGCGGAGCATGTCCGGCGCTCTCATCGGGATCGCCGGTGCAGCAGGAGGTCTCGGCGGCGTGGGTATCAACCTGGTGCTGCGGGCCAGCTACCAGACCAACAAGTCGGCGACGATGGCCTTCTGGGTGTTCATGCTCTTCTACGTCCTGGCGGCGGTCGTGACCTGGTGGTTCTACGCCCGACGCCCGATCGTCCTCGCGGAGACCACCGATCTGTCGGTGGCCGGCACCCCGGAGGGTGGGGCTTCCACCGGCGACGAGGGCGCACCGACCGGTGTCGCGTCCGAGGGCACCGACAAGCAGGCAACCAACGAAGCGCTGGCCTGATCCGCACGGGTCCGGCGAGGCAAGGGAGTCAAAAGCAGTGAACAGCGAAACCGCAACGCGCACAACCAAGACAGTGGTGGTGGTGGGCCACGGCATGGTCGGTCACCGCTTCGTGCAGGCGCTCCGCGCGCGTGACGCGACCGACCGGTGGCGGATCGAGATCGTCAGCGAGGAGATCGACCCGGCGTACGACCGGGTGGGGTTGTCCTCGTATGTCGGTGCCTGGCTGAGAGATTCACTCGCACTCGAGGGCAACACGTACGCCGGCGACGACCACGTGGTGACGCATCTCGGGGAGACCGTCACCGGCATCGACCGCGAGGCGCGGCGGGTCGTCACCTCGGGCGGCCGGGAGATCGACTACGACGCCGTGGTTCTCGCGACCGGTTCCTACGCCTTCGTCCCGCCGGTTCCCGGGCACGACAACGACCGGTGCTTCGTCTACCGCACCCTCGACGACCTCGACGACATCCGGGCCGCGGCCGAGGCGGCCGGTCCCGGGGCGACCGGCGTCGTCGTCGGCGGTGGACTGCTCGGGCTCGAGGCGGCCAACGCCCTCAAGCTCATGGGGATGACCCCGCACGTGGTGGAGTTCGCCCCGCGCCTGATGCCGATGCAGGTCGACGAGGGCGGTGGCGCGATCCTGAAGAACCTGGTGACCGATCTCGGACTCGAGGTCCACACCGGGGTCGGGACATCGGAGATCGCCGACGCCGAAGGCGGTGGCCTGCGGGTGACGCTGTCCGACGAGTCCACGATCGACGCCTCGCTGGTCGTCTTCTCGGCGGGTGTCCGGCCGCGCGATCAGCTGGCGCGGGAATCGGGACTGGCGGTGGGTGAGCGGGGCGGCGTGCTCGTCGACACCGGTTGTGTCACCGATGACGAGAACATCTATGCCATCGGCGAGGTCGCGGCAGTGGAGGGCCGCTGCTACGGCCTCGTCGCCCCCGGGTACTCGACCGCCGAGGTGGTCGCCGACCGTCTGCTCGGCGGCACGTCGGAGTTCCCCGGTGCCGACCTGTCCACCAAGCTCAAGCTCCTCGGCGTCGATGTCGCCAGCTTCGGGGACGCATTCGGCGCCACCGCGAACGCGCTCGAGATCACCTATCACGACGCCGTCGCCGGCAAGTACGCCAAGATCGTCGTGAGCGACGACGCGAAGACGCTTCTCGGCGGCATCCTCGTCGGCGACGCATCGGCCTACGCCATGCTCAAGCCGATGGTCGGCCGGGAGATCCCGGGCGACCCGGCGGCGCTCATCGCACCCGAGGGCGGTGCGGCGGTCGGTATGGACGCACTGCCCGACGACGCGGAGATCTGCTCGTGCAACGGGGTTTCCAAGGGTTCGATCTGCTCGGCGATCGCCGACGGGGCGTGCGACATCGCCGCGGTCAAAGGCTGTACCTCGGCCGGCACCACGTGCGGCGGCTGCCTGCCCAGCATCAAGCAGCTGCTCGCCGCGTCGGGGGTCGAACTGAGCAAGTCGCTGTGCGATCATTTCGCCCAGTCGCGCGCCGAACTGTTCGAGATCGTCGCGGTCACGGGCATCCGGACGTTCTCCGAGCTCATCGAGCGATACGGCACCGGCCTGGGATGTGAGATCTGCAAGCCGACGGTCGCGTCGATCCTGGCGTCGACCTCCAGCGAGCACATCCTCGACGGCGAGCAGGCCGCGCTGCAGGACACCAACGACCACTTCCTGGCGAACATGCAGAAGAACGGGTCGTACTCGGTGGTGCCGCGGATGCCCGGCGGCGAGGTCACCCCCGAACAGCTGATCGTCATCGGCGAGATCGCCCGCGACTTCGGGCTGTACACAAAGGTCACCGGTGGCCAGCGCATCGACCTGTTCGGGGCGCGCGTCGACCAGCTGCCCGAGATCTGGCGGCGCCTCGTCGACGCCGGGATGGAATCGGGCCAGGCGTACGGCAAGAGTCTGCGGACGGTGAAGAGCTGCGTCGGTTCGACGTGGTGCCGGTACGGCGTGCAGGACTCGGTCGGCATGGCGGTGCTGCTGGAGAAGCGATATCGGGGTCTGCGCTCGCCTCACAAGATCAAGTTCGGGGTGTCGGGGTGTGCCCGTGAATGCGCCGAGGCCCGGGGCAAGGACGTCGGCGTGATCGCCACCGAGCACGGCTGGAACCTGTACGTGGGCGGCAACGGCGGCCAGAGCCCGAAGCATGCGGTCCTGCTCGCGAGCGGAGTGGATGACGAGACCCTCGTCGCCTACATTGATCGGTACCTCATGTTCTACATCCGAACCGCCGATCGACTGCAGCGCACAGCGCCGTGGCTGGAGTCGCTCGAAGGTGGCCTCGACCATCTGAAGGACGTCGTCTGCGAGGACAGCCTCGGCCTCGCCGCCGAACTCGAGGACGCGATGGCCCGCCACGTCGGCGGCTATCAGGACGAGTGGGCGGCGGTACTCGCCGACGAGGACAAGCTCAAGCGGTTCGTCTCGTTCGTGAACGCGCCGGATGTCGTCGACCCGACCATCCGGTTCGCCGACCACGAACGGAAGGCGCCGGTGTTGCTCGACATGCCGTCGGTCCGCCCGGGAGCGGACGTGTCGAGCCCGGAGGCGTCGAACACCGCACCGGTGAGAGAAGGAGTGCCCACATGACCATCGCGCCAGGGGAGGCCGACACCATGTCAGAGACCACACCCACCGGTACCGCCGTCGGGGTGCGCGAGGGGAGTTGGGTGCGCGCCTGTTCCATCGACGATCTGATCGTCGGACGCGGGGTCGCCGTGCTCGGTCCCGACGGCGTCCAGGCCGCCCTGTTCCGGCTGCCCGCCGCCGAGTCGGACCGCGAGGCGGCACCGGGCCGCTCCCGGTTGTACGCCATCGGCAACATCGATCCGTTCGGCCGTGCCGCGGTTCTGTCGCGGGGGCTCACCGGCGATCGCGGGGGAGAACCCACCGTCGCCTCGCCGCTGGGCAAGCAGGTCTTCGCGCTCCGGACCGGACTCTGCCTGGACGACGAGACGGTGTCGGTCCCGAGCTACGGAGTACGCGTGATCAACCGCATCGTCGAGGTGTACTTCCCGGCGTGAACACCATGACCCCCACCGGTGCAGACCCCGCCGGCTCAGGCCCCCCGGGAGCGGATCCGCTGCCGCTCGCCGGATTCACCATCGGCATCACCGCAGCCCGGCGCGCCGAAGAGTTCGCGGTGTTGCTGGAACGACGCGGTGCCGAGGTGATGCACGCCCCGACCATCCGCATCCTGCCGCTGGTCGACGACACCGAGCTCGAGCGGGTGACCGAGGAACTGATCGGGAACCCGCCGGAGGTGATGGTCGCGACGACCGGCATCGGGTTCCGCGGATGGGTCGAGGCCGCCGACGGCTGGGGCAACGCCGAAGCCGTGTTGCGGGCGCTGTCCGCGAGCCGGCTGATCGCCCGCGGTCCGAAGGCCAAGGGTGCGATCCGGGCGGCGGGTCTGCGCGAGGAGTGGTCGCCGGAGAGCGAGTCCTCCTCGGAGGTGCTCGACCGGTTGCTGGAGGAGGGCGTCGAGGGCGTGCGGATCGCCGTGCAGTTGCACGGCGCCACCAGCGAATGGGAGCCACTGCCGGACTTCTGCACGGTTCTGCGCGCCGCCGGTGCGGAGGTGGTGCCCATCCCGGTGTACCGCTGGAACATGCATCCCGACGTGGCGCGCATCGACAAGATGATCGCGGCGGTGCTCCGCGGCGATCTCGATGCGATCACCTTCACGAGTGCGCCGGCGGCGGCATCGATCCTGACCCGCGCCAAGGAGCTGGGCAAGCTGCAGCAGTTCGTCCATGCGTTGCGGACCGCGGTGCCGGTCATGTGTGTGGGCTCGGTGACCGCCAGTCCGCTGGAGGCACTGCAGATCCCCACGATCTACCCGCGCCGGTTCCGGCTCGGTGCGCTGGCGCGGCTGATCACCGACGAACTGCCGCGCCGCAGCCATCTGCTGCGGGTCGCCGGTCACGACACCGCCATCCGCGGACAGGCCGTGGTGGTCGACGGCGAGCTCCGCGAGATGTCGGCGACGAGTCTTCTCCTGCTCAAGCTGCTGGCCCGCAATCCCGGCCGCGTGGTCTCCCGCCAGGAGCTGCTCGCGGGGTTGCCCGGGGACAGCTCCGACACCCATGCGGTCGAGGTCGCCGTCGCGCGACTCCGTGCCGCGCTGGGGGATTCGAAGATGGTGCAGACCGTGGTCAAACGGGGGTACCGACTCGCCGTCGACCTCGAGTACGACGCCGAAGACGAGTGAGGAAGGAGCGAGAACACATGCACGACAACCATGTACGGCTTCCGCACGGCGACCGTCTACAGGGGTACAGCCCGGTCCTGGTCGCGCACGGGACCCGCAATCCCCACGGGGTCTCGGTCATCGCCCAGATCGCCGAGGCCGTCAGCGACCGGATCGGTCTCACCCGTACCGCGTTCGTCGACGTCCTCGGGCCCACACCGAGCGAGGTCATCGCCGACCTGGATCGCCCCGCCGTCCTGGTCCCGGCGTTCCTCGCCTCGGGCTACCACGTCCGCAAGGACCTACCCGAACACGTCGCGGCCGCCGGCCGGGAGGACACCGTGGTCACCCGGGCGCTCGGACCCGACCCGGCCATCGCCGCGGTCGCGCGACTCCGCCTGGCCGAAGCGGGCTGGGAACCGGGCGACGCGGTCGTGCTCGCCGCTGCCGGTTCGTCGGACGAGAGTGCCTGTGGCCAGGTGCATCTCGCGGCCCGGCAGCTGGAATCGCTCATCGGCGGGCGGGTCGAGGTCGGGTTCATCACGACAGCGACGCCCAGCGTGCCCGACGCCGTCGAACGAGCGCGGCGAACGGGTCGCCGGGTCGTGATCGCGAGCCACCTCCTCGCACCGGGCCTGTTCCATCAGCGGCTGAACACCTACGGTGCGGACGCGGTGGCCGCACCGCTGGGGCCGGACCCGCGGATCGTCGACCTGATCGTGACGCGGATGCGCGCGGCGATCAGTCCGTATCGGCGGACCGCCGCGGCGCGTCTGAGGTAGGCAACCCCTCAGGCGGAGGGGTCCCAGCGGCACTCCCGCAGTCGGATCCGCCCGTCGGTGATCGGAACACCCTCCGCCCGTAGGCGTTCCAGCTGCCGGGTCGCGAGGTGAGGCGCCGGCCGGCCGCCGGCGGGTACCACGCGGTGCCAGGGCAGGTCGGCGGTGTCGGTCCGCATGATCCAGCCCACGATCCGGGGACTGGACAATCCGGCTGCCACGGCCAGGTCGCCGTAGGTGCTCACCTGCCCCACCGGGATCGCCGACACCAGTGCGCGGACCCGTTCCACCTGCTCTTCGGTGATGGCCGCCATCGGCGCAGACCTCCCGTCGTTCTCGTCGGGCCCGACTCGGCGAGCCGCGTGGATGATCCGCGCTACAGCAGCGATCGGATCAGGGTGGCGCTGAGCCCGGGTTCGAGGAACGGCACCATGTGACCGCAGTCGGCGTGGTGGACGGTGACCTCGGTGCCGCGTTCGCTTGCGCAGGCATCCAGGAAGGCCGGCCGCACGAACGGCGGCTGGACCTGATCGGCGACCACCACATGGGTTGGTGTGCCGGGTGGCGGAAGCACTGCGGGTCTTGCCATCTCGCTCCACGACGCCGCGGCGGCCGGGGCGCTGACCCGCCAGCCGACCCGCCCTCGCGGCCGGGGGACGAGGTGCTCGGCGAGCTCGCTCTCCATGAGCGCGTCGGGAACGGCCGCCCAGCCCTCGGCACGTTTCGCCGAGCGCGCGGCGTCGGCGTCGGCGTAGTCCCAGTTGTCGAGACTGTCGGTGGCCACCTCGAGCGCGAACTCGGGGTCGAGGCCCTGCGCGGGATCGAGCAGCACCAGGCCCTTGACCGCGTCCGGGCGGCGGTTGGCCAGGTGCAGCGCCAGCGCGCCGCCGAACGAGTGCCCCACGACGACGACCGGCTGCTCGTCGGCGGGGATGTGGTCGTCGATCACCGCCGACAGCGCCCGCACCTGGTGTTCGATGCTCCACGGCGGGCGCCACGGTGACCGGCCATGACCGATCAGGTCCGGTGCGACGAGCCGGACACCGGGGAGGTGGTCGGCCAGCGCTGCCCAGCGACGGCCGTGGCCGGTGAGCCCGTGGATCGCGAGAACCGCAGGACCGCTGCCGAAGACATGGGTGTTGAGAGCTGCCACCCGTCCATCCTGCCGTACGGCCCCCGGCGGAAACCGATGCAGGTGGCGGACGGGAACCGACGCAGGTGGCGGCGCCCCGCCGAGAGCGTCGGTGGGCCGTGATTCGATGGGTGCATGAGTCGGAGACCGGGTGCCCAGACCCCGCGCAGCGCGCTGCGCGCGCGACTTGTCGCGGCCCCCGACTCCACGGATCGTCCCCGGCACTGGCCGCCTGCGGTGGCCGAGGTCATCGAGCCGCCCACGAGCCGCCCGGCCGACGAGGAACAGGCCTGGCGCCCGGTACGGGTGCACGGCGGTCCGGGGAGCGGGAAGACTGCGCTGATCGTCGACGCCGCGGTGGCCCGACTGCTCGACCCGGCCACCGATCCGGAGTCCGTTCTCGTCCTGGCGTCCAGCCGGCGCGCGGCCGTCGCCCTGCGCGAGGAGATCACCCGGCGCGTCCTGTCCGCCGGATCGAGCGGCCGCCGGGTCCTCGGCGGTGCGCTGCGCGAGCCGCTCGTGCGGACCGTGCACTCCTACGCCTTTGCGATCCTGCGCCTGCAGGCCCAGGCCCACAACAATCCGCCGCCGCGGCTCATCACGGGTTCCGAACAGGACGTCGTCCTGCGCGAGCTCCTCGCCGGCGACATCGAGGACGGCGCGGGTTACTGGCCGGCTCACCTGCGGCCCGCGCTGGGCACCGACGGTTTCGCCCAGGCGTTGCGCGACCTGATGATGCGTGCCGCCGAACGCGGCGTGGGCCCCGAAGAGCTTGCCGCACTGGGACGTACACACAAACGGCCGGAGTGGGCCGCGGCCGCTCGCGCGTACGCCCAGTACGAGCAGAACATGCTGCTGCGCGGGGCGGTCGGCCTCGAGACGCCGGGTGCCTCGGCGCCCGCGGTCGACGCGGCCGAGCTGATCGGTTCGGCGCTGTCGGCGTTCGCCACCGATCCCGACCTGCTGAGCGGCGAGCGCCGCCGCATCCGGCACCTGCTGGTCGACGATGCGCAACATCTCGATCCGCAAGCGGCGCAGCTCATCACGCTGGTCGGGACCGGAACCCTCTCGACGATCATCGCGGCCGACACCGACCAGTCCGTGTTCGGGTTCCGGGGTGCGAGTCCGCGCTTCGCCGACGGGCTGGCCGAACCGGGCAGCCCGCTCGACATCCTCCTCGAGGACGACTTCCGGTCCCGGCCCGAGCTGTCCCGGCTCGGACGCGCGATCGCCGCCCGGTTGCCCGGCGCCCGCCCGCATCCCTATCCCCGGCCGGTCACCGATGTGGATGCCGCCGAGCCGGAGTCGGAGGGGCCGGGCCCCGCGAACGGGGGCGGCGCGGCCGCCGTGCGGGTGTACGGGTCCGCGGCCAAGGAGGCCACCGCCATCGCCGACCTGCTGCGGCGTGCCCATCTCTTCGACGAGGTGCCGTGGTCGCAGATGGCGGTCGTCGTCCGGTCGGTGTCGCTGGCGCTGCCGCCGCTGCGACGGGCCTTCCGGTCCGCGGGCGTACCCCTGACGACGCCCGCCAGTGACCTGCCGCTGCATCGGCAACGTGCCGTCATCGGTTTGATGCTGGTGCTGCGCGCGGTCGCCGCGCGCGCGGCGGGCCCGGCTTCGCCGGACGCGCACTCCACCGACACGCCCGACCACTTCACCACCGAGGACACGCTCACGCTGCTGTCCGGTCCGATCGGTGCGGCCGATCCGGGATCGATGCGCCGGTTACGACGCGGTGTGCGCCGCCTCGACGACGCCGACGACCCGGCGGGACAACCGGATTCGCTCACGTCCCTGACCCGCGCGATCCTCGACCCCGAGGTCGGCGCGCGCTACCGTCGCCGACTCACCGAGACCGAGGCGATGCCGCTGGCGCGCGTGCTCGACGTCGTCGGCGCGGCCCAACGGGTGCACGACGCGCGGCGCGGGATCGAGGAGACCCTGTGGGCGGCGTGGCAGGCCACCGGGCTCGAGCGGCGGTGGGCGGCGTCGGCCGTTCGCGGCGGCCCGGCGGGCGAGCAGGCCGACCGCGACCTCGACGCGGTCATGGCGATGTTCGAGTCCGCCGCGGACTTCACCGACACGCTGCCCGCGGCCGGGCCGGCCGGGTTCGTGCACTACCTGTCCCAGCTGCAGATCCCGCGCGACAGCCGGACGGCCACGGCGGCAACCGAATCGGTGACGGTGCTCTCCGCACACGCCGCGGTGGGACGCGAATGGGAGGTCGTCGCCGTCGCGGGCGTCCAGGACGGGCTGTGGCCGTCGCTGCGAAGTCGCGGAGGCGTTCTGGCCACCGGACAACTCGTCGACATCCTCGACGGCATGGACGCCGACGCCGTGGACACCGTCGCCCGCGGGGCGACCGCACTGGCCGACGAGCGCAGGCTGTTCCTCGTCGCCTGCACGCGGGCCCGTAGCCGGTTGCTCGTGACCGCGGTCGAGGACGGCAGCGGGGACGCGTCACCGTCGCGCTTCATCACCGAACTCGCGGATCTGGTCAACGATCCCGACGATCCGGCGGAGTCGGCCCGCGCCGAGGTCCGGCTCGACCCCGGCGTCGACCGGGTGCTCTCGTTGCCCTCACTGGTCGCGACGCTGCGATCGGCGGTGATCGCCGGCGCCGACGAACCCGATGCGCCCCGGACGAGGGCCGCGGCGCGTCTGCTGGCCGAACTCGCCGACTCCGACATCCCGGGTGCGCATCCGCGCGACTGGTTCGGGCTCGCCGCACCCAGCACCGACGCTCCGTTGTGGACGCCGGAGTCGGGTCCGCTGACCCTCTCGCCGTCGAATGTCGATGCGCTGACCCGCTGTTCGTTGCGGTGGGTTCTCGAACGCAACGGCGGGCGCGACGGCGACGGCACCCCGGCACTGACCGGCAGCCTCGTGCACACGCTCGTCCAGGCGGTCGCCGGCCAACTCGATCCGGCCGAGGTGACCGCGGCGCTCCGCGACATCTGGGAACGTGTCGACACCGGGGCCGGCTGGTATTCGGCCCGCGAACTCGAGCGCGCCGAGGGCATGCTCGGGCACTTCCGGGAGTGGCTGCGCATCTCGCGCTCCGAACTCGAGGAGGTGGGCGTCGAGTTGCCCGTCGACGCAACCATTCCCGCCGACCCCGCCGCGGGCCCCGACGAGCTCGAGGTCCGCCTCCGCGGACGCGTCGACCGACTCGAGACCGATGCCGAGGGCAGGCCGGTCGTGGTCGACGTCAAGACCTCCAAGACGCCGATCACCAAGGCCGACGCCGACGAGCACGCCCAGATGGCGGCCTATCAGGTGGCGCTGGCGCACGGCGGGGTGCCGCAGTTCGGCGACACCCCGCCCGGCGGTGCGCGACTGGTCTACGTGTCGACCGCGAACCGCAATTCCGGTGCGGCCGAACGCGTCCAGTCGCCGCTGACACCGGAGTTGCTCGACGAGTGGATCGGGGTGGTGCGCCGCGCGGCCCGGGCCAGCGTCGGACCGACGTACAGCGCGACACCCAATCCCGGTTGTGTGCACTGCACTCTCACCACGAGTTGTCCCGCACAGATCCCGGGGAAGGCGGTGACCGATGACTGATCTGCAGGACCGGATCGACCGGCCGATCGTCGGGGCGAAGTCGCTGGCGGCCGCGCTGGGACTGCCCGACCCCACGCCCGAGCAGGTCGCGGTGATCGAGGCGCCGATGGAACCGATGCTCGTCGTCGCCGGCGCGGGTGCGGGCAAGACCGAGACGATGGCCTCGCGCGTGGTGTGGCTGGTGGCCAACCAGCTCGTGGCCCCCGACGAGATCCTCGGACTCACGTTCACGCGCAAGGCCGCGAGCGAACTCGGCGCCCGCATCCGGCGGCGCCTCTCGATGCTCGCCGGGTCGTCGGCGCTGCGGAACTGGGATCCCGACGGCGCGTTGGCCGCCCGGCTACGCGGTGCGGATCCGGAGGTGAGCACCTACCACGCCTATGCCGGGCGGCTGATCGCCGACTACGGGCTGCTCCTGCCGGTCGAACCGTCGTCGACGCTGCTCACCGAGACCGAGCTCTGGCAGCTGGCGTTCTCACTCGTCTCGGCATGGCCGGGCGAACTGAACACCAAGAAGGTGCCGGCGAGTGTCACCGAGGCGGTGCTCAAGCTGTACGGCGAGATGTCGGAGCACCTGGTCGACATCACCGACCTCGCGCAGGCGGGTTCGACGCTGTACGACCTCGTCGACACCCTTCCGAAGGGTCCCAAACAGCGCGACAAGCCGACGCAGGCGCTGCTGAAGGTGCAGGAGGTCATCGACGAACGGCGTGAGCTGATCCCGATGGTGATCGCGCTGGGCGAGACGATGCGGGCGCAGTCCGCGCTCGACTTCGGCAGCCAGATGTCACTCGCGGCACGGCTGGTGGTGTCCAACCCCGAGGTCGTCACCGCCGAACGCACCGCGTTTCGCGCGGTCCTGCTCGACGAGTACCAGGACACCGGTCACTCGCAACGGGTGCTGCTGTCGACGCTGTTCGGCGGGCACGGGCGCGCCCCGGTCGCGGTCACCTCGGTCGGCGACCCGATCCAGTCCATCTACGGGTGGCGGGGTGCCTCGGCGGCCAATCTGCCGCGGTTCGCCCGCGACTTCCCGCGTCCCGACGGGACTCCCGCCCGTCGCCTGGAGCTCCTCACCAGCTGGCGGAACGCGGCCCAGGGGTTGCGGCTGGCCAATCAGATCTCCGAGGAGCTCCGACGCCGCGGCATCCCGGTCAGCGTGCTCCGGCCCCGTCCCGACGCCCCCCACGGCACGGCGACGATCGCGCTGACCGAGACCGTCGTCGACGAACGGAACGTCATCGCCGATGCGATCGAGGAACGCTACCGTGCGGCCCAGGCCGCGGACGAGGCACCGCCGACCACCGCGATCCTGGTGCGCCGCAACGAGGATTCGGCACCGCTGGCCGCCGAACTCGAGAGCCGGGGCATCCCCACCGAGGTGGTGGGCATCGGCGGTCTGCTGCACGTCCCGGAGATCGAGGACATCGTCGCGACCCTGCGCGTGATGGCCGACCCGATGGCCGGGACCGCGGTGATGCGTCTGCTCACCGGGGCCCGCTGGCGGCTGGGCGCCAAGGACCTCGCCGCGCTGTGGCGCCGGGCCACCACTCTCGCGGCGGAGAGTTTCGCCGAGGCGGGCGGCGTCGTCACCAGCCGAGAGGCGCTCGACGCGGCACTCGACGCCGTGCTGCCCACCGAGATCGTGGACCGGGCGGGAATCGCCGACGCCGTCGTCGATCCGGGCGAACCCACCGACTACAGCCCCGAGGGGTACGCGCGCATCCGGGCGTTCGGTGCGCAGCTGGAGTCCTTGCGGCGTCGGATCGGACAGCCGCTCCCCGAACTCGTCGCCGACGTGGAGAACACGATCGGGGTCGGCGTCGAGGCCCAGATCCGGGCGCGCCGCATGCGGGGCGCGATCACCGGCCGGGAGCATCTCGACGCCTTCGCCGACTACGTCAGCCACTACGCCGATCGCCCGGGCGCGAACCTGCCCGGCCTGTTGGCGTTCCTCGACGCCGCCGAGACGATCGAGAAGGGTCTGGAGCCGGGGCGCATCGAGGTGGCCGAACAGCGCGTACAGATCCTCACCGTGCATGCGGCCAAAGGACTCGAATGGGACGTCGTCGCGATACCGCACCTGGCGAAGGGGATCTTCCCCAGCGCCAAGGCCGACACCACGTGGCTGGGCAGTGCACGCGAGCTCCCGGCCGACCTGCGCGGTGATCTGGCCATCCCGGCCGAGGCGGCCGACGGTGCGCCGGAAGGGTTTCCGATCCTGACGATCGACACGGTCGCCGACCGCAAACAACTCGAGGACGCCCTGACCGACCACAAGGCCGCGATCGGCGAGCGTCGCCTCGAAGAGGATCGGCGGCTGCTGTACGTGGCGCTCACCCGCGCTCGGCACGATCTGCTCATCTCGGCGCACCACTGGTCGGAGACCGGCGACAAACCGCGCGGCGGCTCGGATTTCTTCGACGAGCTGATGGTCGGCATCGACGAGGCGATCACCGATCCGAGCGTCGACTCGACCGGGCTGTCGATCGCGGTGCGCACGCCGCCGCCGGAGCCGGACAGCCCGAATCCGTTGGCCGAGCGTGCGATCGCAGCACCGTGGCCGCGCGATCCGCTCGGCGGCCGCCGCGACTCGGTCCAGCGAGCGGCCGACCTGGTCACCGACGCCATCGCCACCCGCGCAGCACCCGCGCTGTTCGATGCACCGGCCGTCAACTCGGAGACCGCGACCACGCCTCCGGCCGATCCGGCGGACGAGATCGGCGCCTGGGAGGCCGAGGTGTCGGCCCTGCTCGCCGAGCATCACCAGGCGAATCAGGCGCTCGTCGAGGTATCGCTGCCGACCCACCTGTCCGTCAGCCAGCTGGTCGAACTCGACGCCGACGAAGCCGAGTTCGCCCGTCGGTTGCGCCGCCCGACGCCGTTCCGGCCCAACCCGATGGCTCGGCGCGGCACCGCGTTCCACGCGTGGGTGGAACGGTGGTTCGGCGCGACCAGACTCCTCGACATCGACGAATTGCCCGGTGCCGCAGACGCGACCGCGAGCCCGGACGCCGATCTCGAGGAACTGCGGGCGGCGTTCCTCTCCTCGCCCTGGGCGAATCGCAGTCCCACCGAGGTGGAGGTGCCCTTCGAGACCGTCATCGGCGGGATCGTGGTGCGTGGACGGATCGATGCGGTCTTCGCCGAGAAGGACGGCTCGTGGACGGTCGTCGACTGGAAGACCGGTGTCATCCCCGAACCCGCCCGCCGGGAATCGTTGTTCATCCAGCTCGCCGCGTACCGCCTGGCGTGGGCGCAGCTGGCCGGGGTGGAGGCGACGAAGGTCCGGGCCGCCTTCCACTATGTGCGCGACGGGCACACGCTGGAGGCCGACGACCTGCCCGACGAGGCGACCCTCGCCGCCAAGCTCGCCCGATGAGCCGGCCCGTGACGCGAGGGGAGTCCCGCCAGATGAGTTGTGGGGCGCCGTGGTGGGCTACATTGCAGCGTGTGAGCGAACTCGACGAGCGCGAGCGCGCCGGTGGCTAACCGCCTGCGCCGACGCTTCGGCGGTACCGATCTGGTCAACCGGCCCGACCATGCACTGGTCGGCGTCGTCCGTATCCCCGAACTCCAGCAGAGTCCGAGCCGGGCGATCGGCCGACGCGTCTTCTGGGCGACCCTGGCGCTGCTGTTCACCTCGGTCGTGGTCTGGTTGGATCGCGCCGGCTACCGCGACGCACAGGACAACGAGCTGTCGTACCTGGATGCGCTGTACTACTCCGCGGTGACCCTCTCCACGACGGGCTACGGCGACATCACGCCGATCACGCCGTTCGCCCGTTTCATCAACCTCGTCATCATCACGCCGTTGCGCGTGCTGTTCCTGATCGTGCTGATCGGTACCACCCTCGAGGTGCTCACCGAACGGTCTCGACAGGCGCTCAAGATCCAGCGTTGGAGGAATACCGTGCGCAATCACACCGTGGTCATCGGTTACGGCACCAAGGGCCGCACCGCGGTGGACGCGATGCGCGGTGACGGCATCAAGCCTTCCGAGATCGTCGTCGTCGACGCCGACGCCACCGTCCTCGAGGCGGCCGCCTCCGACGGACTGGTCACGGTGCGCGGCGACGCCACGAAGTCGGATGTGCTGCGGCTGGCCGGCGTGGCCCACGCCGCGAGCATCGTCGTGGCCACCAGCCGCGACGACACCGCGGTCCTCGCCACACTCACCGCCCGCGAACTCAACCCGCGGGCGAAGATCGTCGCGTCGATCCGGGAATCGGAGAACACCCACCTGATGCGGCAGTCCGGTGCGAACTCGGTGGTGGTGTCGTCGGAGACCGCCGGTCGCCTGCTCGGCATCGCGACGATGACCCCGTCGGTGGTGGAGGTGATCGAGGACCTTCTCACCCCGGACGCCGGTTACGCCATCGCCGAACGTGAGGTCGATCCGACCGAGACCGGCGGGTCGCCCGCCCACACCCGCGACATCGTCCTCGGCGTCGTGCGCAACGGCGTACTGCATCGTGTCGACGACAGCGAGGTCGAACAGATCGAGGTCGGCGACCGCCTGCTGTATGTCCGCAAGAGCCCCAACGACGACTGACCGATCCGCCGCTTCTGAGAAAGGCTTGTGCGCCAGTGCATTTCGAGCTGCCCGAACCGCCCCTGCTGTCGCGTGCGGTGTTCGACCGCGCGGACGCCATCCGCGACGACGCGCACCGGATGGCCGCCGGATGGCCGACGGCGAAGGTGTTGCTGATCGACGCGGCCGGTCGGTACCCGGTGACCGATGCCGGTGCGTTGCACTGGGTCGCCGCCACCACTGTCGCGGAGGCTCCACCGGCCGACGCGGTCATCCTCGGCTTCGACGCGGCCGACGGTGGCGCCGACCTGTGGACGCGTCGTGTGCACCACATCGACGGCCCGACCGACGACGCCCGGCGTGGTGCGACGCGGCTGTCCGCCGACGAGGCGGGCCTGCTCGCCACCGCACTGGGGATCCTGAACTGGCATGAGACCGCCCGTCATTCACCGGTCGACGGTTCGCCCACCCAACCCGCTCGCGGCGGGTGGGTCCGGCGCAGCGTCGACTCCGGACGAGACGAGTTCCCGCGTACCGACCCGGCGATCATCACCGTCGTCCACGACGGTGCCGACCGCATCCTGCTCGGTCGGCAGGCCGTGTGGCCGGACGGCTGGTATTCGACGCTTGCCGGTTTCGTCGAGCCGGGGGAGTCGCTCGAACAGTGCGTGCTCCGCGAGGTGCACGAGGAAGTCGGCATCGTGGTGCGCGAACCGCGCTATCTGGGCAGCCAGCCCTGGCCGTTCCCGCGGTCGCTCATGCTGGGTTTCGCGGCCATCGGCGACCCGACCGACGAGCTGGCATTCCTCGACGGCGAGATCGGCGACGCGCAGTGGTTCCACCGCGATGAGGTCCGGGAGGCTCTTGCCCGCGGCGACGGCTGGTCACGCGCCGAGGCGCCGGGCGCCGACGACGCGGATCGTCTGCGTCTTCCCGGGTCGATCTCCATCGCGCGATCGATGATCGAGGCCTGGGCGGCCGGGTAACCCGCGCCGAGCAGACCCGATGCGTCTCAGACGCCCAGCTTGGCCTTGACGTCGGCGATCGACGGGTTGGTGGCTGTGGTGCCGTCGGCGTAGAGGACGGTGGGCACGACGTGATTGCCGCCGTTGACACTGCCCACGAACTCGGCGGCGTCGGGGTTCAGCTCGATGTCGATCTCCTGCCAGGTGATTCCGCTGCTCTTGAGGCCGCGCTTGAGGCGGGCGCAGAATCCGCACCACGACGTCGTGTACATGGTCAGTTCGCCGGTGTCGGAGGTGCGGGCGCCGGCCTCGTCGTCGATCACGTTGCTCATGGGTCCCATAACACCATGTCCGGGCCCGCTGTTCCCGCCGACATCGTTCTCGCCCGTAGCTGTTCCCTGCTGTGCTGTTCGCTGCTGTGCCGTTCCCATCTGGGGGCGGCGTCGGTGGTTGGTGACATAGTGGACGCCGTGCCTCACCCGACTTCTGCCGCGAATCCCGAGTCCTCGCGTCGCGCCTCGGCGCCGGTGAGTCGTGGCGCGGTCGAGGGGCTCGATCCCGAACAGAGCGCCGCCGTCCTCGCGCCGCGCGGACCGGTGTGCGTACTGGCCGGCGCGGGCACGGGCAAGACCCGGACCATCACCCGCCGGATCGCCCACCTCATCGATACCGGCCAGGTCAACCCCGGTCAGGTTCTCGCGGTCACGTTCACCGCCCGGGCCGCGGGGGAGATGCGGACCCGACTGCGCGGTCTTGGTGTCGGCGGCGGTTCGGGCGGCAGCGTCGCGGCCCAGACCTTCCACGCCGCCGCCATGCGGCAGCTGCGGTACTTCTGGCCGCGCGCGTTCGGTGACGCCCGCTGGGAACTCCTCGACAACAAGTTCCCGCTCATCTCGCGGGCGGCCCGACGCTCCGGTCTGGACACCGCCACCGACACCCTGCGCGACCTGTCGTCGGAGATCGAGTGGGCCAAGGCCTCGCTCATCTCGCCGGAGAACTACGTCGAGGCCGTGGGCCGGCTCGGCCGGGAGTCGCCGGCGCCGCCCGCGAAGGTCGCCGCCGTGTACGGACACTACGAGGACGCCAAGGTCTCGCCCGATGGTGACCGGTTGCTCGACTTCGACGACATGCTCATCTACATGACCCAGATCCTCACCGCCGAGCCCGGCGCGGTGGATGAGTTCCGTTCGCGGTACCGGTGTTTCGTCGTCGACGAATACCAGGACGTGACCCCCGTGCAGCAGGGTCTGCTCGACGCCTGGCTGGGGGAGCGCGACGATCTGACGGTCGTCGGCGATGCCAACCAGACGATCTACACCTTCACCGGCGCGTCCCCCAACCACCTGCTGGACTTCAGTCGCCGGTTCCCGGAGGCGACGGTCGTCCGGCTGGAGCGGGACTACCGGTCCACCCCCGAGGTGGTCGACCTCGCGAACCGGGTCATCGGTGCGGCCCGCGGCCGGATCGCGGGAACCCGGCTCCGCCTCGTCGGACAACGCCCCGCCGGTCCGGCGCCGCAGTTCGCCGAGTACGACGACGAGCCCGCTGCGGCGACTGCCGTCGCCATCGAGATCAAGCACCTCCTCCGCGCCGGGGTCGCACCCGCGGAGATCGCCATCCTGTACCGGGTCAACGCGCAGTCGGAGAACTATGAGCAGGCGCTCACCGAGATGGGTATCCCGTACCAGGTCCGCGGGGGCGAGGCGTTCTTCGCGCGCACCGAGGTTCGGCAGGCCATGCGGCAGCTCGCCACGGTCGCCGGCCGGGAGGTCAGGCCCGACGTGGAGATCCTCGACGTCGTGCGCGCGGTCCTCGGCGAACTCGGACTCACCGAGGAGGAGCCGTCTGGCGCCCAGGCGCGGAGCCGCTGGGAGTCGCTGAAAGCGCTGGTCCAGCTGACCGAGGACATGGTGGCCGAGAATCCCGAGCTGACGCTGCCGCAGCTGTCGGCCGAGCTCGCGTCGCGCGCCGAGGCTCGTCACCCACCGACCGTGCAGGGTGTCACGCTGTCGTCGCTGCACGCGGCCAAGGGACTCGAGTGGGACGCGGTGTTCCTCGTCGGACTCACCGACGGGTCCCTGCCCATCAGCCAGGCGATCAAGGGGTCGTGGGAAGAGGTCGAGGAGGAGCGACGCCTCTTCTATGTCGGCGTCACCCGCGCCCGCGAGCATCTGCATCTGTCGTGGGCGCTGGCCCGCAACGAGGGTGGCCGCGCTCGTCGGCGGTCACGTTTCCTTGCCGATCTCGTTCCCGACGACTCGCCGGCCTCGCCGATCGCGAAGGAGCGAGCACCCCGTCGTGGGCCGACGTGCCGGGTCTGTGGTTCGCGGCTGATGGACTCGACCGCGACACTGCTCGGTCGCTGCGCGGGGTGCCCCTCGGATCTCGACGAAGGGCTGCTGGTCTCGCTGAAGGAATGGCGTCGTGAGCGGGCGCAGGAGAAAAAGGTGCCGGCGTTCGTCGTCTTCTCCGACAAGACGCTCACCGCGATCGCCGAGCAACGACCCACCGATACCGCTGCGCTGGTGGCGATCTCGGGAATCGGCGCCAAGAAGGTCGACGACTACGGCGACGACATCCTCGAACTCGTCAAAACTGCAGGTCAAAAATAGGTTGTGCGGGTTTCGGCCCAGCGTCTAGTCTGATTCCCGTCAGTACGGGGATGGGTCGAGTGCGTCCGTCACGCGGCCCCACAGTCACCGACGACCGACGACAACGCGGAAAGCCACGAGACCAGAAGGGAGTGGATCAGTGAACGGAATCATCGTGCGCCAGGCCGGCACCTGCCAGTCTGCGGCAAAACTGAGTGCGGCGAACACGCATGCGACGACATCGCATGGCACGAAGCGCAATCAGCCCGCCATCGCGCGTACCGGTCGCACCCGCTCCTGGATGCCGGTCGCCCGAGCGTGCACCAGCTTCGCACGCCCGGTCGCCCTCCCTCCGGCGGCTCTGCACCTGGCAGCCGAAGCGCGCGTAGCGCGAATCGCACCGCCCGCAGCAGCAGTAGCACCCGCGCCGCGTCGGTTCCCCGTTCTGTTCCGAAGTTCCCGGAGTTAGATCTCCGAGACAATCCGGGCCACGGGCGAATCGCAGAGGCGACACCCGTGGCCCTCTTTTTCTGTCATCCGAATCTCCGCCCCGTTCCGGGGTCTCGGACACAGAGCCACATCGAGGACTCGGGTTCAACACCCCAAACGAGCAGATGTGGAGAATCCCAATGACTGTCGAATGCGTACTCGAGTCCTGTATGTCGGCGGACCGCGCAGCGACCGCCCGGCTCGACCTGCCCTGCCAGGTCGCCGACGCAGATCTGTGGTTCGCCGAAGACCCCCGTGACCTCGAGCGTGCGAAGGCGATGTGCGCCGAGTGCCCGCTGCGGGCCCAGTGCCTGCAGGCCGCGCTCGACCGGTCCGAACCCTGGGGGGTCTGGGGCGGCGAGATCCTCGAGCGTGGCGCCGTCATCGCGCGCAAGCGTCCCCGCGGCCGTCCGCGCAAGAACGCTGCGTGACGACAACACCGACGCCGCGAGCAGAAATGCTCGCGGCGTCGGTGTCGTGTCTGTGGAGTGGTGTCAGTCGCCCAGGCCGGGAACCCACTCCTCCATGATGGCGCGGTAGGGGGCGTGTGCCTCGAGTTGCGAGGCGATGCCGACGCAGCCCCCGAGTACACGGAACACCATCACGAAACGCTTGGGCACGTTGAGGTTTCGTGAGGTCTTGTACACGTCGCCGCGGACATCGGTGGCCTTGCCCGCGGCTCGTTGCATCCACTTCCGGGTGAAGTGGAAGGACTCGGAGTAGAGCGGATCGACGTACGGACGAAGGTAGGCCTCGAGATCGGCACTCGTCACCTTGTTCGCGTGGGACGGGCGGATGAACTCGGCCGAGATCATGAGCTCTTTGAGTTCGTCGTACTTCTTGTCACGCGCCAGCCGCAGGATCGGACCGGTCTCGGGCGGGAGCCCCTCCGGGTAGTGACCCACCGCGCCGAAGTCGAGCACGCCGAAACGTCCATCGGTCGCCACGAAGAAGTTCCCCGGATGCGGGTCGCCGTGCAGGAGTCCGACCCGGTAGGGGGAGCTGACCTCGAACTCGGCCATCTTCGCGGCCGCATCGTCGCGCGTCTTCTGATCGCCCGTGGTGATGATCTTCGACAGCGGGACGCCGTCGACCCACTCCGAGACGACGACCTTGGGGGCGCTCGCGACGACCTTCGGGATGAGGAAGTCAGGATGTCCGTCGTAGGCCTTGGCGAAAGCGCGCTGGTTGTCGGCTTCACCGAGGTAGTCGAGTTCGGCTTCGGTCCGGTCGATGAGTTCGTCCATCATCGCCTTGACATCGGTGCCGGGAGACAGCCGCTGCAGGAGTCCGGACATGCGGGACAGGGTCTTCAGGTCGGCTTTCAGTGCGTGGTCCGCGCCGGGATACTGCACCTTGACCGCGACCTCACGGCCGTCGGACCAGACACCCTTGTGGACCTGCCCGATGGACGCAGAGGCGGCCGGTACGTCGGAGAATTCCTGGAAACGCTCGCGCCAGCGGGTGCCGAGCTGCTGGTCGAGCACCTTGTGGACCTTCTCCGCCGGCATCGGGGGAGCGTCGGCCTGCAATTTGGTGAGGGCTTCGCGAAAGGGCTCACCGAACTCGTCCGGGATGGCGGCTTCCATGATCGAGAGCGCCTGCCCGACCTTCATGGCGCCGCCCTTCAGCTCGCCGAGGACGGCGAAGAGCTGTTCGGCGGACTTCTCCAGGAGCTCCTGGTTGACCTCGTCCTTGTCTCTGCCGACCATGCGCTTGCCGAAGCCGGCAGCGGCCCGACCGGCCATACCGATCGGAAGAGAAGCCAGTTTCGCGTTGCGGCGACCCTGTCCTTTGGTGATGTCGGTCATAGCATCCTTTCCGCGTCACACAATAGACGACCTGGCTCGTTGATCTCGTACGGCACGACAATCACAGTCCGGGTGCGGCGACCACCGCTTGATGTCCAGTCGAGTCGGGTCATCTCGCACCTCCAGAACTCGGTCCAGCAGTTGCGGGGCCGCAGGCGAGTCCGACCCGGACCGACGGCTGTGCACGGCGGCCACCAGCCACTCGATCTGGGAGTACGCGATGGCGGCCGTCATCGCCTGAACGGTCGCGCTCGCCTGTCCCGACGTGCGGATCAGCTGCGCAGCCAACGCCGGCCATTCCGGGTCTGCGTCGGAGCGGTGACGATCGGCGCACATCAGGCAACCGGACAGCCCGGGCAGCACCAGCGGACCGACGATCCCGACCCCGTCTCGGACTCGCACCAGCAGGTGCGGAATCCCGGCGCGGGTCAGCGCGAACACCACCTGCGGGTCGTGGACGACGAAGTCGGTCAGGATGACCAGGTCGGTGTCGATGGCGTCGAGCGAGCCGTCGGGGAGCCGACGCATGGTGTGCCGGGCCGACGACGTGCCCGATCCGGCCAGCGAACTCGTCAGATGCTCGCTGAGCGGTCCCTGCCCGTGGATCAGGACGTGGAAGTCCGAGCTGCGGCGCACGACTTCGGCGACCGCCCGACCGGCGGACACCAGACTGCTCAGGACGAGGACGAGATCGTCGTCCTGCAGACCCGCCCGGCGTGCTCGGCGAGAGAACGTGTCCGAGGTACATGCGTCCTCGAGCGAACGCAGCAGCGCCGCAACTGAATGCGCCGACACCGAGGCGTCGAGATCGAGCAGCAGGCTGTCGGCCGGATCTATCCCGACGCGGACCGAGTTCCCGGGCTGGACGAGAATCGGGGTACCCGGACGCAGCCGTGGCACCGCGAACGGACTCCCCGCGACGATGGGAGCCGAGAGGGCGCGGGCACTCGTCCGGACTGGCGACATGCGGCAACTGTGCCAGCCGGACGCCCTCACGGACGCTCGGCGAGCGGGTTATCCACAACATGGCCGGATCCACCGGGGGTGTGGACTTCTACGATCCGCCTCGGGCGGAGCCGTCACCGCTGTCACCCTCGCCATCGGGGCTCTCGCGGTCATCGCCCTTGCCGCGAGCCCTTTCGTCGGCGATGGTCTTCTCGAGTTGCGCGATCGGGTCGTCGAGCTCGTCGCCGCCCAGGAGTCGGTCGATGAAACCGGCGGGGTTGTCGAGGTCGTCGGAATCCGGCAGCAGATCGGGGTGAGCCCACACGCCGTCCCTGGTCGCGACGTCGGTCGCCTCCAGCGCGCGACGCCACAACTCCGAGGCCTCACGGACCTTGCGGGGTCGCAACTCGAGACCGACCAGTGTTGCGAACGTCTGCTCTGCCGGACCGCCCGAGGCGCGTCGGCGCCGCATCGTCTCGGTGAGTGCCCCGGTGCTCGGGATCCGATCGCCCAGTGCTCGGGTCACGACCTGCTCGACCCAGCCCTCGATGAGCGCCAGCAGGGTCTCGAGGCGGCCGAGTGCTGCCTTCTGTTCCGGCGTCGTCGTCGGCTCGAACGTCGTCGACGAACTGATGAGCTCTTCGAGTTTCGAAGGGTCGGAGAGCAATTGGGTCGGGTCGATCCCGGCCGTGGCGTCGGTGATGCCGCTGAAGTCGATACTGATCCCGCGGGCGTACTCCTCGACGGTGGCGAGGAGCCGCTGACGCAGCCAGCCGACATGGGTGAACAGGCGCACGTGCGCGGCCTCACGCGCGGCCAGGAAGACGATGATCTCCTGCGCCGGCTGTTCGAGTCCCTCGGCGAACTTCGCGATCGCCTCGGGAAGCAGGACGGCGATGCCCTCGGGTGCCAGCGGCAGGCCGACGTCGGTCGATGTCAGCACTTCCTTGGCGAGTTGGCCGAGGCCCTGTCCGAGCTGTGTGCCGAACGCCATGCCGCTCATCTGCGTCAGCATCCCGATCATGGGGCCGGCGAACTGCGCGGCCTCGGCGGGGAGGTTGTCCTGCCAGGTCCGGGCGAGCTGCTCGGCAACCGGATCGCACAGTCCCTTCCACGTGTCCATCGACTCCTCGAGCCATTGGACAGGGGTCCACGCCACCGTCTGGGTGACCCCGCTGGGGAAGTTCGTCGCGTCATCGAGCCAGACGTCGGCGAGACGGACGGCGTCGGCGGATGCGGTGTTCTCCTTCTCCAGGATCGGGGTGAACGAACCGATCTGCTGCCGGGCGAGGTTGGTGGCCACCGAGTAGTTCACCGGGCCTTGCCCGCCACCGGCCATACCGGCGCCCATCCCGCTGAACATGTTGCCCAGTTGCGAGAACATCTGACCGATCATGTTGGGATCGAACTTCGACGGGTCGAAGTCGCCGCCCGGGCCGCCCCCGAATCCCTGGGCGCCCCCGAATCCGAACGGGTTGGACCCGCCGAACGGGTTGCCACCGGGATTGTCGCCCGGCTTGTTCTTGTCACCGCTGTTCTTGTCGCGGTCGTCGTCGCCGTCACCGGACGACGAGAAGCCGAAGGGCAGATCACTCATGGGTTCCACCGTACCGCCCGGTGAGGTACGTGAACGGCGACGACTGTTCGCCCTGCGCGTAGTCGGCTCATGGTTTGCCCGGCGTGGCCGCCGGCGTCCTCGGCGCACCCGCTCGGCCCCGCCGCGGGGCACTATCGTGTGCGGAATGAGTTCGAGCCCCCGCTTCCGTAGAATCGCCGCGGCCGCGGTCTCCACCGTGGTCCTGCTGGCGTTGCTGGTCCTGGGCACACAGGTGCAGGTGCCCTACGCCGCGCTCGGACCCGGACCGACGCTGAACACCCTCGGCACCACGAAGGTGGAGGACGACGGCGCGGTCGTCGAGCGCAAGGTCGTGCAGATCGACGGTGCGGCAACCGATCCGACGACCGGCCACCTCAATCTCACCACCGTCTCCGTCCGAGATGGGCTGTCGCTCTTCGACGCCCTGGGGATGTGGTTGTCGGGCACCTACTCGCTCACTCCCCGTGATCAGGTCTATCCGCCGGATCGCACCACCGAACAGGTACAGCAGGAGAACGCCCAGCAGATGACGGGTTCGGAGGAGAACGCGACGGTCGCCGCACTCCGCTACCTGGACCGTCCGACGGCCCTGCGCATCGCGAGCGTCGGACCCGACGGACCGGCCGTCGGGGTGGTGCGCGCCGGCGACGAGGTCGTGCGGGCCGGAGGCGTACCGGTGGAGACGGGCGAACAGCTCCGGAAGGTCGTCGGTGACAATCCGCCCGGAACGGTGCTGCCGCTCGAGATCGTCCGGGCCGGCGCACAGCAGACGGTGTCGGTCACGCTCGGCAAGCATCCCGCGGACCCCGAGGCCGGCTATCTCGGCGTCGTCCCGGAGGTCGTGAACGCCGATCCCCGGCTCGAGGTCACCTACACGGTGGGCGACATCGGCGGGCCGTCGGCCGGGATGATGCTGGCATTGGCGGTCATCGACCAGCTGAGTCCCGGCGAGCTGACCTCCGGGAAGTTCATCGCCGGCACCGGCACCATCACCGACGAGGGCGCGGTCGGCCCGATCGGCGGCATCACCCACAAGACCCGAGCCGCGCGCGACGCCGGTGCGACCGTGTTTCTCGTGCCTGCCCGCAACTGTGCCGAAGCTGTTTCCGAGCGACCGGACGGGCTCGAGCTGGTCAAGGTCGACACCCTCGACGGCGCCGTCGACGCGCTGGGTGCGATCGGCGCCGGACGTCCGGCGCCGACCTGCTGACGCGGTCCCGGACGCGTGGGGTCAGCCCCGCGCAGACTCCTCGGGCACGTCGGGAGCGAAGGTGCCGCGGAGCGCGGCACGCAGTTCGAGGGCCAGTTGAGGATGGGTCAGCAGCTCGCGTTCCTCGTCGGGTCCCGGACGCAATCGCATCAACGCCAGGTCCGCGCCGCTGCGCAGCACCCCGACCACCAGGCGGGCGACCTCCTCGTCCGCATGCTGGTCGCCGGTCTCGGTGACGACGTAGCGAGGCGTGTGGTCGTCGTCTTCGGGCTCCACGACGAGGATCTCGATCGCGACCGCCGCGCCGACGACGTCTCGCGGCCAGACCGCCGACGCCAGGAACTCGTCGAGGTCGTCGACGTCCTCTTCCACGGGCGTGAGGGCCGGGCCGTCCGCGGAGATCACGTCGGGGAGCCGTTCGGCGAGCAGGTCCGTGGGTGCCAGCGCGAACACCGAGGGTTGTTGTCCCCAACCGCGCGTGTCGACATGTTCCATGATCTCGCTCAGGGCGCTGCCGAGGTCGTCGGCTGAGTAGACACGCGGGGCATTCGATTGGTCGGCCACGTGCTCATCCTGCCCCGGGGCGCGGTACGACGACGAGTCCGCGGTGCCGGTGGGGAACCGCAGACGTGTCGCGATCGTTGAGCGGGCGCCCCGAGTGAGAAGGTCACCCGGGTGGTGCCAGTACAGTGGGCACCACGCCCAGCAGGCAGTCGTGTGCGGGCGGTGTCCGGATTGAGAGCTTTGGAGAGTGGGTCTGGTGGGCGTCCGAGGGCCGGCGGGAATGCCGACACTGTCACGCAGGAGCAAGATCATCATCGGGCTCGGTGTGGCCGTCCTGGTGCTGTTGCTCGTCGGACCGCGCCTGATCGGTCTCGCGACCGACTGGCTCTGGTTCTCCGACGTCGGGTATTCGGGCGTCTTCACCAAGGTGATCTGGACGCGCGTGATCCTGTTCCTGATCACGACGGTCGTCGTCGGTGCCATCATCTTCGGCGCGGTGGCCCTGGCATACCGCAGCCGTCCGGTGTTCGTCCCGACCGCGGGCCCGAATGATCCGCTCGCGCGCTACCGCACCGCCATCATGGGCAAGGTCCGCTGGTTCGCGATCGTCCCCGCGGTGATCATCGGCGCGCTGGCCGGCCTCGTCGCGCAGGGTTCGTGGGCGACCGTCCAGATGTTCCTGCACGGGCAGTCGTTCGGGCGGACCGATCCCCAGTTCAATCTCGACATCGGCTTCTATGCCTTCGACCTGCCGTTCTACCGGTTCGTGCTGAACCTGCTGTTCGTGGTCGTCGTGGTCGCCTTCCTGTCGAACCTCGTCACCCACTATCTCTTCGGCGGTATCCGGCTGGGGCAGGGCGGCGGTTCGGTGACCACCGCGGCACGTATCCAGCTCGCGGTCCTGGCCGGGACCTTCCTCCTGCTGAAGGCGGCCGCCTACTGGCTCGACCGGTACTCGCTGCTCTCGAGTCAGCGGAAAGCCGAGATCTTCCCCGGTGCCAGTTACACCGACATCAACGCGGTGCTGCCGTCGAAGCTCATCCTGATGGCGATCGCGATCATCTGTGCGGTCGCGTTCTTCGCCGGGATCGTGCTGCGCGACCTACGGGTGCCGGCACTCGCCACCGTCTTGATGCTGTTCTCCGCGTTGCTCATCGGTGTCGGCTGGCCGCTCACGATGGAGCAGTTCTCGGTGAAGCCGAATGCCGCGCAGAAGGAAGCCGAGTACATAGACCGCGCCATCACGTCGACACGTGAGGCGTATGGGATCGGGCCGGACAAGGTCGTCACCCAGAACGACTGGACCGCCCGGCCGGCAACGCCTGCGTTGGTCAACAGCGACGTACCGACGCTGTCGAACGTACGCATCCTCGACCCGAACGTCGTGTCGCCGACGTTCATCCAGCAGCAGCAGCGGCAGAACTTCTACGGCTTCCCCACGCAGCTGGCGGTCGACCGCTACCGCATCGACGGTGAACTGCGCGACTTCGTGGTCGCGGTCCGTGAACTCGACCCCAGCCGCTACCTCGAGAACCAGCAGAACTGGCTGAACAAGCACCTCGTCTACACCCACGGCGACGGGTTCGTCGCAGCTCCGGCCAACCGGGTCAACGAGTCGCGCGACGTCAACGACATCGACGGCGGTGGCGACCCGTTCTACTACGTCAGCGACACCTCGAACTACCAGTCCGAGGAGTACAAGCGCGACGCACCGATCCAGGTGAGCCAGCCCCGCATCTACTTCGGCGAGCTGCTCGCGAAGATCGACCCCGACTACGCGATCGTCGGCTCCGACGACGGTCAGGCACGTGAGCACGACATCGGTGACGACAAGTACACCTATCAGGGGCCGGCCGGGGTGTCCCTGGGCAACTGGTTCAACCGGGTGCTCTATGCGGGCAAGTACGCCGAGCGCAACTTCCTGCTGTCGGGTGAGATCAACTCGGCGTCGAAGATCATCTACAACCGCGACCCCCGCGACCGTGTCGAACAGGTGGCACCGTGGCTGACCGTGGACTCGAAGACGTATCCCGCGGTCATGGAGGACGGCTCGATCAAGTGGATCGTCGACGGATACACGACCCTCGACAACTACCCGTACTCGCAGCCCACCTCGCTGCAGAGCGCGACCGCCGACGCCCAGGACCTCAACCCGGGGCAGACCGGACGCACGCAGATCAACAAGACCGTGTCGTACGTGCGCAACTCGGTCAAGGCGACTGTCGACGCGTACACCGGTGAGGTGGAGCTCTATGAGTTCGACACCGAGGACCCGGTACTGAAGACCTGGATGGACGTCTTCCCCGGAACGGTGAAGTCGCGTGCCGACTTCGACGCGCAGACCTCGCTGCGGGATCACGTCCGCTACCCCGAGGACATCTTCAAGATCCAGCGGCAACTCCTGACGCGCTACCACGTCGATTCGCCGCAGACGTTCTTCCAGGCGAGCGACTTCTGGTCGGTTCCCTCGGACCCGACCGATCCCGATGCCGACCAGCGCGGTCTCGATCAGCCGCCGTACTACTTCGTGGCGTCCGATCCGGAGAGCGGACAACCGACGTTCCAGCTGACCTCGGTGCTCACCCGCCTCAACCGGCCGATCCTGGGTGCGTACGTGACGGTCTCGTCGAACCCTGAGAACTACGGGCAGATGACGGTCAAACAATTGCCCGGCAATGCCCAACGATCGGGTCCGAAGCAGGCCTTCAACCCGATGCGGACCGACGGACGTGTCGCCGAATCACTGAAGTCGCTGGAGAACACGGCGACGGTGACCTTCGGAAACCTCTTGACGCTGCCCGTGGGGGACAACGGCATCCTGTACGTCGTCCCGATGTACGCGCAGGCCCAGGGTGAGGAAGCGTTCCCCCGACTCTTCCGCGTGATCACCCGGTATGAGCCCGCCGAGCGGGAGGCCCGGATCGGGTATGCGCCGACGACCGGCGAGGCACTTCGGCAGGTCGGCATCACGCCCGCCGCCGGCGTGGTGCCCGACGATCAGCAGCCGACCGAGCCGGACCAGGCCGGGACGCCGGACACCAACACGCCGACGCCGAATGAACCTCCGCAGCAGGGTGATTCGCCTGAGCGCGATGCCGCTGCCAAGGCCATCGGCGATGCGATCACGGCCCTGCGTGAGGCCCAGCAGGGTGGCGACTTCGCCGCGTACGGTCAGGCGCTCGACCAGTTGAGTCAGGCGGTTGCCAGGTACGAGTCGCTGGCCGCCCCGAACTAGTCACGGGCTGCCCGAACACCGAGCGCTGTCTGCGCGAAGTGCCGCTATCCGCGGTATTTCCGCAGGTAGCGCTCGGTTTCGTTGGGGGTGTTGTCGGGGAGGACGGGGCTGTGGTGATGGCGATGGCCGAGCGAGAAGAAGATCGACACCGCGGTGGCGAAGGCGGCCACCATCAGCAGGCCGCACAGAATGGCGGGACCGACATTGCCGACCGCCATGTGGACCAGCCAGAGTGCGGCCATCGCGAATCCGCCGAGAGCCAGGATGAAACCGACGAAGCTCATCGGGTGGTTGCCGTGACTCTCGTGGTGGAAGCGGTGAGTGTTCATGGTTCCTCCTCGGCGGTGGCTTCTCGTGTGCCGAGTGTACGCCGGATGTGATGGGCATCACATATCGACAGGTGATGGGGCATCGGTCAGTGGGCCACCGCCGACCTGCGGCTACACGTGTGCGAGTGACCGCCGTCACTGCCATTTGCCCAGGTCGCAGCGGGTTGGGGTATCGATTTGCATCGCTGACGAACCGGTGTGTAACGTTGTGTTCACCAACGCGGGGTGGAGCAGCTCGGTAGCTCGCTGGGCTCATAACCCAGAGGTCGCAGGTTCAAATCCTGTCCCCGCTACCAACACCAAGAACCCCCGCCCGGGATGCCCGGGCGGGGGTTCTTGCTTTGTGTCGGGGCCGGTGACCGAGGGCGCCTCTCGGCGAACGACCGCCGGCGAGGAAGAGCCGCCGGCCGGGTCGGCGTCGGTCCTCGAGCTGTCAGCTCTTCACATCGTCGGTCCCCGATCCGCGTGATCTCACACCGTCAATATTCGAAGCCTGGTTTTCAGAGCCGCCGGCACCATGCGTGCGGAGGTGGGGACGGGGGAGAGTCGACGGCGCGTAAATGCCCGGCCGGCATCCCGGGAGTCGACCCGGACCAGGGCCGCCGGCAGAACCGATGGAGTCTGCGCAGACGAACCTCGGTTGGTTGCTCACGACCCCTGCTGACCAGGCGATTTGACGCCGAGGGGCGCGGTGCGTAACTTATGTCGAGTCAGCGAGCCACGGCGCCGCCCCGGAGGGCCTGAGAGGGTCTGATGGCGGGGAGTGGAGACCGGGTTTGTCGTTGGCCGCCCCTTGTTTGTTCTGGTTGGGACTGTTTGTGTCTCGGGTGGGATGGTGAGGGTTGCCAGGTTCCTTGAGTCCGAAATTTTTCGGAGTTGCGGACTGCGGTTTGGGTCTGGTAGGCTGGAAGAGTTGCCTCGGAGACGGGGTGGCTTGGTTGGTTGACATGCAAGTCT
>NZ_JAKRFE010000025.1:0-50264 GCF_022348225.1 Gordonia sp. McavH-238-E | reverse complement strand
GACATCAGAGCATGGATCGAGACCTGGAACGACAACCCCCGCCCCTACGTGTGGGTCAAGACCGCTGACCAGATCCTCGACTCCATCGCCCACTACTGCACACGAATTAATGACTCAGAACACTAGCTGCCTACGCCGAGGCGGCTCGTATGTCGCAGCCCGAACTGGTGGCTGCGTTGCGAGATCTGCTCGGCGCGCGGCTGGTCGCCTACCTGGGTCGGGTGAGCGAGACCCGGGCGGTGCGGCAATGGGCTGACGGCACCCGCACCATCGCCAACCCCGAGGACGTCGAACGGCTCCGGATCGCCTACCGCGCCGCCCGCCTGATCACCGAACGCGACACCCCCGCCGTCGCACAAGCCTGGTTCCAGGGCCTCAACCCGGTCCTCGACGACCGGGCGCCGGCATTGCTGTTGCGCGACGGCGAGCTCGCCGACGTCGGACCGCAAGTACTCGCCGCCGCCCGCCAATTCGCCGCGGTGGGATGAACCAACCACAGCCTTCGACGATCAGCACCCCGCACGGCCCGATCACCACCAGCATCCGGACTGCCACGCCCATATATCGAGTCGGATACGCGCCCAGCCCGTGGGAGTGGACACCATGGGAGTACGCCACCGACGACCGCTTCGCCGGCCGCTGGGACGACCCCGACGGGGGTGTGGCGCACCTTGTACTGCGCCGACACTCCCCTGGCCTGCTACCTCGAAGTCCTCGCCTTCGCCCGACCCAGCCCACAACTGATCGCCGAGCTCGACGACATCGTCGTCGACGAGGAAGACGAGCAGGACTACCCCGCGCTGCCGCCCGGCCACGTTCCGCGATCGTGGTGCGATCTACGGATGATCGGTCACGGCACCCTGACCGGACGGTTCGCGGTGCCCGCCGACCCGGACAGCCTCGCCACCCTCCGGACGGTGTTTCGGCCGCTCGCGATCCGCTACGGGCTCGATGACCTCGACACCGCCGCGTTGCGGGACGGCCGGCCCCGCGGGCTCACCCAGGCCATCTCCCGCTGGATTTACGCCCTCACCGACCACGGCCATGCAGCGGTCGACGGGATCGAGTTCGACTCCCGACACGGCGACCAGCTGCGCATGTGGGCGCTCTATGAACGCGCCGCCGACCCCGACATCAGCCCCCACATCGACGTTGTCGATCACTGCCCCATCGACGCCGCGGATCCACAATTGGCCCGCGCCCTGACGCTCCTCGGACTCGAGTGGACCCCCGCGTAGACCGGACTGAAAAGGCCGTGCCGCAATGTCGAACGAGTATGAGTCTGGCTCGACCAGCCGTGGTGACTACGATCGTCTCTTCGAGACCGGGATAGCGAACCTGCACCGCTACGCCGCCCACACCGGTGGACGCCGATTCCCGGCCTCGTCTCAGCCGTGGTGCCCGCCCGGCAGTTGCGCCAGTTCACGATCGTCGGCTCCCTGGTCGACCAACCTCTTCCGGGTCCGCTCCAGCCACGTACGGGCCCACCCCGGGTCGGCCGCGGTCAGCATCCGATACTGCTCCGCCCAGATCCGGCGCAGATAGTCGGGCGCGCCGGGCGAGTGCAGCCGATACGACGCCGCTTCGGCGATCGCCACCGCAACCCAGCTCAGGAACTCCTCTGGATCGCTGGACTGCCGGTCGAACATCACCGTGCCGCGTTCGCGAATGATCAAGTGCCACACACCGTCCGAGTCGCGCACGCACGAGGGCGTCGCGTCGTCGAGGATGTGACCCAGGCGAGGCACATCGGACGGCTCCGCCGACATCGTCGCCGCGAGATCGGCTATCCGGCTGCGCATCTCGGGGTCGAGCTGGTCGTCGGCGCCCGACGTCATCCGGGGAAGACGCTCTCGAGCACACCCGAACACAGCAACCACTGGGTGTTGACGAAACCGCCTGTCTCGTTGAAACATCCGCGATGGTCCTCGATCAACCCGGGATCGAGGAGCTGCTGGTCGATCTGATATTGAATGCCGCCGCCCGGCTGACCGAAGCCCTTGGCGATACGTCCGGTCCACACCTTCACCGAGCGCATGACCACGTACACGTGGTAGTTGCAGAACTGAGGGTTGTCTTTGTCGACGAGGTTCTCCGGCGGAAGCGCCCGCCTCTTGTAGTGCGTGCCCGCGGGGGCCAGGAAGCGACCATTGGCGGGACCATAGCGATCTATCCGCTTGTTCGGGTTGAGGGTGGTCAGCGACTTCTTGGCGGACCCGTCGGGGTTCAGCGTGTATCCGTCGTGGTCCGGATAGTCCCACTTGTCCCCTTTCCGATACGTCTGCAGGAACTCGCTCGGACTCAGACCCGCGAGCCGGTCGTAACCCCTCAACTGCGGACCCACCGGGGCATCGGTCGCCAGAATCTTCGGACCGAACAGTTCGTCGTTGTACAACAGCTGTGCGGAACATCCACCCGCCTCCGGCCCGCCCAGCGATCCGAAATCCAATGCGCCCAAAGGGTTCGGCGCGGCGGCCGCCACCCCTCCCCCGGAGAGTGCCAGCGTGACACTGATGAGGGTGGCAAGCAGAGCATGGCGACGTTTCATGGCCGCGCCTTTCGATGGGTCCGTCGGAATCACGCAGTGCGGAAACTAACCGATCGGCGTCGCCGCGTGGTCTGAACTGCGAAGTTCCGGCACAGATTCGAGCGGTACCCCCGGAATGCCTACCGCCGACGGTGTTCCGACGGCGGGATGCCGTAGCGCTTCTTGTACGCGGCCGCCAGCCGACTGGGGCTCGAAAAGCCCCATCGCGCAGCAACTTCGGCCACCGTGTCGGTGTTGTCCGCTTCGGTGAGGTCGTGGTGAGCCCGGTCGAGTCGGATGTCCCGTAGCGTCTGGGTCGGACTCGCACCGACGTGTTCGGCGAAGCCCTCCTGCAGCCGCCGGAGGCTCGAGCCGCCCAGTTCGGCCATGTCCGCCAGACGCCAGTCGCGTCCCGGATCGTCATGCAATGCGTCGAGCACACGCTTGACCATCCGCGGGCGCAGACCGGTCCCCGCCTCTTCCGGAGAGACAGCGAGGAGGAACGCGCTGCTGATCGCGCTCGCCAGCTGCGGTCCGACCAGTGGGTTCGACAGGAGGTCGGCGGGTTCGCGCACCTGGGCCGACAACGCGCGCACGAGCCCGAACCACGCCTGCTGGTCGGGTCCGGCGAGATCCAGCTGATCGGGCAGCCGCAACTGTGAACGCAGCGCCGACGCCCGGACCCGGTCGGCCTCGCATTCGAGGTAGTCGGCGTCGAACTTCACCCCGACCACGACACAGTCCGCGGACCACCGGGTGATCGTCGACGGGCGATCCGCGGTGAAGACCGTGGCCTTGCCTTCCTCCGACGTCGTCTCCACCGACCCGGCGCGCGAGTCCAGGACACCGCGGATCGGGATGTTGATCTCGTAGGCACCCGGGTAGTCGCAGGAGATGGAGACGTCGGTTCCCCAGTTGAGCTTGCCGATCGTGACCGGTCCCAGCTCGACGGTCTGCAGGTTCAGATTCAGCTGATCCGGCGACGACAGCGCGGTCAGCTCATGCGGGAAGTACACCTCTTCGACGGCACGATGCGCCGTCTCCCAGTCGCTGGTCGATGTCGTGCTCCGCATGGACTTCTTCCTCGTACTCCGGTCGCGCAGGGTCGTGCATCTCGATTCAACCCGGTGACACACGACACTCGCCACCCGGTTCGGAGACTGCGATCACATTGCCGCGCGATCGGTGCCGCCGACGCGCGAAGCGTATCGACCGCCCGGTCGGCGGTCCCTAATGTCACCTCGCACCGGGTCGCCGACAACCTGCCGGCCGCCGCCCCCGGCTCTCGAGACGAACACAGCGGAGGAACCCATGACCAGCACCATGTCGTGGATCGACGACATCACGATGACCGAACTCGAACGCAACCCCTACCCCGTCTACGAACGGCTTCGCGCCGAGGCGCCGCTCGCCTATGTCCCGGTTCTCGGGTCGTACGTCGCGACGACCGCGGACATCTGCCGGTCGATCGCCACCAGCCCCGACTTCGAGGCGGTGATCACCAAGGCCGGCGGCCGTACCTTCGGACACCCGGCAGTGATCGGGGTGAACGGTGCGATCCACGACGACCTACGGTCGATGGTCGATCCAGCCCTGCAACCCCAGGAGGTCGACCGGTGGATCGACGACCTCGTCCGGCCGATCGCCCGCCGGTACCTGAGCGACTTCGAGGACGTGGGGCGCGCCGAACTCGTCGGCCAGTACTGCGAACCCGTCAGCGTGCGCGCGCTCGGCGACCTTCTCGGCCTTCAGTCGGTGAGTTCGGACAAGTTGCGCGAATGGTTCCACAAACTGTCGGCGTCGTTCACCAACGCGGGAGTCGACGAGAACGGCGAGTTCACCAACCCGGACGGCTTCGCCGAGGCCGACGCCGCGAAGCTGGAGATCCAGTCGATCGTCAATCCGCTGATCGACAACTGGATCGAGAATCCCGACGACAGCGCGATCTCCCACTGGTTGCACGACGGTATGCCCGAGGGACAGACGCGCGACCGCGACTACATCTACCCGACGCTGTACGTGTACCTCCTCGGAGCGATGCAGGAGCCTGGCCACGCCATGGCCTCCACACTGGTCGGCCTCTTCAGCCGGCCGGACCAATTCGAGCAGGTCGTCGACGAGCCGAACCTGATCCCGCGCGCGATCTCGGAGGGCATGCGGTGGACGTCACCGATCTGGTCGGCCACGGCCCGGATCAGTACGAAGGACGTCGAGGTCGCGGGCGTCGACCTACCGGAGGGCTCAGTGGTCCTGATGTCGTACGGTTCGGCCAATCATGACCACTCCGTCTACGAGGCACCGTCGGACTACGACATCACCCGACCGCCGTTGCCGCATCTCGCATTCGGTGCCGGCAACCACGCCTGCGCAGGAATCTACTTCGCCAATCACGTGTGCCGGATCGGACTCGAAGAGCTGTTCGAGTCCATCCCGAACCTCGAGCGCGACAACAGCAGCGACGTCGAGTTCTGGGGTTGGGGTTTCCGCGGGCCGACGTCACTGCACACGGTGTGGGAGGTGTGACGTGTCCGACCCGACGACCCGGCCCGGCCCGACGGCCTTCCGAATCGACGCCGGCAACACCTCGGTGACCTGCGGTGACGGACAGCGAGTTCTCGATGCCCTGTTGCGCCAGGGGGTGTGGATTCCCAACTCCTGCAACCAGGGCACCTGCGGCACCTGCAAGGTCCGGGTGATCGACGGCATGGTGACCGCCCCGCCTGCCCCCGACAGTGTCCTGTCCGACGCCGAGCAGCAGCAGGGATACGTGCTGTCGTGTCAGTCGACACCCATCACCGACATCGCCGTCGAACCGCCCGCCGCCGAGTGCGGCGAGCGCCATCACCTGTTGCGCGATGTCGCCGGAACGGTCGGTTCGATCACCGCGGTGGCCGATGACACCGTGTCCATCACGGTGTCACTCGACGAACCGTTCGAGTTCACGGCCGGCCAATACGTCGAGTTGTCGATCCCGGGCACCGGCCAGACCCGGCCGTACTCGATGGCCAACCCGCCCAGCGAATCCGACACTCTCGAGTTCCACGTCCGAAGGCAGCCAGACGGTCTCGCCACCGACCGGTGGATCTTCGATTCCCTGACGGTCGGGGCGGCGGTGTCCATGACGGGACCGTGGGGCGACTTCTGCCATCAGCCGGGCGAACCCGACGTCGGGCTCATCCTGCTCGCCGGGGGAACCGGTCTCGCGCCGCTGAAGTCGATCGCGAGAGCAGCACTCGACGCCGACCCCGATCGTGAGATCCACGTCTACCACGGCGTCCGCACCGAGGCCGAGCTGTACGACGTCGACTTCTGGCGCGCACTCGAGACCGAGCACCCGAATGTCCGGTACACGCCCTGCCTCAGCCGCGAAGAGTGGAGCGGCCGTACCGGTTACGTCGGTGACGCGATGATGGCCGACTTCGACTCCTGCCGCAACCACTCGGCATACCTCTGCGGCCCGCCCGCGATGGTCGAGGCGGGGGTCCGGGCCCTCAAGCGACGACGCATGCCGCCCCGGCGGATCAAGCGGGAGAAGTACACGCCCGCAGCGAGTCTCGTGACCCTCTGAGTCGACCCGGAGGCACGTCGGTCCCGGTGCCGACGACCAGCTCAGGCCACGTCCTGCACATCCGCCGCCGACGCTCCGGAGATGATGTCGAGGACCCGCGGGTACTCGGGCGCAGTCGAGGTGACCACCGACCCGTGGTTGCCGCCACGGATGAGAACGGCCTCGGCGTCTCCGCCGTCACGCACGACGGCGGCGACGTAGCGTTGCGAATTGGCCGGCGCGACCATCCGATCGGCGGTTCCGTGAACGGCGACCACGGGGGTGTCGGGATCGATGTTCTGGATGGGATCGACCATCGTGTACCGCTGCGGGACCTGCGCCGGGGTGCCGCCGAGGGCGGTCACGATCCGGTCGTCGCCATGCGTGGCCGCATAGGTCATGTCGAGTGGACCGGCGAGCGAGACGACCCGCGTCGGGCGAAACAGCGGCCGCGCACCGACCTCGTCGTCGTCCAGTTTGTGCCGGGTGCCGCCCCAGACCGCGAGTTGCGCTCCGGCACTGTGCCCGACAACCAGCTCGTCGTCGGTGTCGATCTGCGGGAACTGCCGGTCCACCACGACGACGTGGTCCAGGGCGCTCGCGACGTCCCGGAACGTCGTCGGCCAACCACCGCCCGATCCGACGCGGCGGTATTCGATGTTGTACACGGCCATGCCCCGATCGGCCAGGTCTCGTGCCAGCGGCTCGAAGACGTCGGCCCCGAGGGCGCTCTGCCAGGCACCGCCGTGGATGAGGACCACCAGCGGGATCGTGTCGACCCGTTGCTCACCCGCGGGCAGGTACAGCTCGGCCCAATTCTGTTCGGAGTCACCATCGTCCGGCGTCGGGTAGTCGAACCGGTGGACGGTCACCTCGTCGAGGTACTCGACCGGGGCGGCTGTGGCACTGCTGCTGGGGGTCGGGGTCGGCGTGGTTCCCGTGGAGCACGCGGACAGTCCCAACACGCCGGCGACGACGACCCCCAGTGCGATGCGGACGCGACGCGACGTGGCCGTCACCGCACGCTCAGCGGTACAGGCGTGATCGACGCGCCGCTACGCAGGGTCGCCGGCAGCGGTCCGAACCCGGGCCACAGATTCACCGGCACCGTGACCGTCGCGCCCGCGGGCAGCGAGATCGACGTCGGGCTGACCGCGACGCGATCGGTGAAGGTGTCGCTGCGTTCGACCTCCAGTCGGAGCCGCTGTGCCCGTCCTTCGGATCGAACGGTCACTCCCGACGGAGAGGTGGCCCCCACCGAGACCGCCGAGCCCGGGCCGATCGCCAACTGCGTGGTCTCGGTCGACAGTGATCGCAGCGAATTCTCGGTCGCGACTTCGAACTCCGCGGTCGACGGTGCCGACGAGGTCACCCGCATCCCGTGCCGGGCCGGATCGGCGTCGATGACCGCGACCGCACCCGCGGGCACCTCGAGATCACCCATCGCGACCACGCCGCCCGCGCTGAGCACTGTGGCGTCGATGTCCGCGGTCCGACCCGCTTCCACCCCGTCCACGACGATCCGGAACTTCCGGTTCGCGGGCACCGTGAACGTGACGGAGTTGTCGTTGTTGAACAAGATCTTCTTGTCGACACCCGGGATCGCACGACCGGCGGGATCGGTGACCCGCACGTCCCAGTCGACGTCGCCGACACCGCGTGCACCGCCGTTGTTGTCCGACACCATCACGACCGTCTCGTCGTTACGCAGCTCCGGATCCTGATGACGTGCCAGGATCGGTGCCAGCGGAACAAGCATCATCTTGTTGGCCGGCGACCCCTGGAACAACAGTGTCGGCTCGGACGGGTTGGTGGCCGTCGAGTAGTACCAGCTGTTGGCAGCCGGGTCGACGACGATCATCTTCTCCACGCCGGGGAAGTTGTTGTCGTAGACGACGATGCCGCGCTTGCCCTGCCCGAGGTCGCGGATGGCGATCGGGTTGATGGCGTGCCCGGCGCTCTGCTCCTCATCGGTGTAGATCGCCAGGACGTAGTTGTCGTTGCGCGCCCACGCCGAGCGCAGTCGGGACAGCGCCTCTGTGACGGTGACCTCTGACTCGAGGAGGTCGGTGGGCGGGAAGCCCTGGGTGATGAACATCCGCGCGATGAGTTCGTCGAGCGGCGCCGACGGGCCGATGCTGTAGACCGGTTGCCACGGCAGCGCCAGTGGGAACGGGTTCAGACGTTTGGTGGCATACAGTGCGGCGAGCGCGGCCATTCCGAAGCAGTGCCCGCCCGCCATCGACTCGTTGAATTCCTGCTGCAGCAGTTCGGCGACGGTGGTCGGCGAACACACACCGACCACGATGCGTGCGCAGACCTCGTCGCCGAAGACCGCCCGCATACCTTCGACGCTCAGGCCGCGGGTGTGCAGAGCGTCGTTCGGCCCCCAGTTCTCGAAGGAGAAACCGTCCCGTTTGACCTGGAAGTCGGCCTGCGCGACGAGCTTTCCGGCGTTGGGGTTCACCACGGGCGCCGCCTGCGACGGACCGGAGGCGACGATCGACAAACCGGCGGCCACCGCCAGCACAAGTGCCGTCACCGAGAGACGCACCAGCCATCGATTACCGCGCGTGCCTGTGAGCATCGCTAAACACTAGCGGACAATTCAGACATAGCCCGAGTAGCCGGTGAATTCACCGGATCGATTTCTGAAATACGTCCCAAAATGTTTGTTGCGGCAGTTCGGCCCGCAATTCGGACCGAGCTGCCGCAACGTGATTGCGGTTGTTTCGGGATTCCCCTACTTGACGCCCGAGAACACGTACTGCAGTACGGCCAGTGCCAGTTCGTTGTCCTGGATCGCCTGCCACAGGATGTTGTCCACCATGTTCGTCTCCGTTTCGATGTTCGCGTGAGGGGTCGGGTCCGGCACCGAGCAGGAAACCGTGGGTCGCCCCGCCCCGGCGCTGTCGATCCTACGTCGACTGCCGGGCGAGAGTTCGCCGGGCGATCCGCGCGACCGCCTCGTCGATCAGACGGCCCGCACTGTCCGTGGCCGCGGCGCCTCCCGCGGCGTCGAAGGCGGTCAGGACGTCGCGGGCGGAGGCGACCTCGGCGTCGGTCGGCGCCATCCCTGCTCGGGCAGGGGCGATCTGTCGCGGGTGGATGCAGGCGCGCCCGAGGAACCCGAGGGCGGTCAGCCGTCGGGTCTCGTCGGCGAAGCCGTCCGGGTCGTCGATGACCGGCGACGCCGCGCCGAGCGGTGGACCGATCCGCGCCGCCGCCGACGCGGCGACCACCTGCGAGCGTGCCCACAGCAGTTCGTTGCCGACCACCGAGGTGACCCCGAGGTCGGCGGCGAGATCGACTTCGCCGATCTGGACGAACTCGACCCGCGGTCCGGCCGCGATCGACGCCGCGTTGCAGAGTCCGGCCCCGGTCTCGATCAGCGGCGACACCGGTGTGCGGGGTCGTCCCCACTCGGCCTCGAGCTCGGCCAGCATGGTGTCCACCCGCTCGAGCGTCGCCGCGTCGTCGACCTTGGGCAGCCAGACGCCGTCGGCGCCGGCCCGCACCGCCATGGTGAGGTCGTCGAGGAGTTCGGCTCCGGGGTTGACCCGCACCCAGACGGGGACGCCGTCCTGGTCGCGGTTCTCCAGCCACGCGCCGACGGCGATGCGTGCGGTGTCCTTGCCCGACAACGGCACCGCGTCCTCCAGGTCGAGGACCACGGCATCGGTCCCCGACCCGACCGCCTTGTCGAAGCGCTCGGGCCGGTCGCCCGGGACGTACAGGAAGACCAGCGTCTGCGTCATCCGACCGTGACGGTGCCGTTGACGAGCGCCTTGGCGATGACCGTCCGCATGATGTCGTTGGTGCCCTCACCGATCGACATCAGTGGGGCGTCACGGTAGTACCGCTCCACGTTGAACTCGGTCGAGTAGCCGTATCCGCCGTGGATGCGCATCGCCTCGAGGCTCGCGGTGATCGCGGTCTCCGACGCGAAGTACTTGGCCATCCCGGCCTCGCCGTCGACGCGGGCACCCGAATCCGCCTTGGCCGCTGCCCAGTACGTCATCAGACGCGCCGCCTGCAGCTGGGTGGCGATGTCGGCGAGCTTGAGCTGGATGGCCTGGAAGTCCGAGATCGGCTTGCCGAATGCCGTCCGCTCACGTGAGTAGTTCAGCGCCGCGTCGTACGACGCCTGCGCGATGCCGACGCTACGGCCGGCGATGTTCAACCGACCGATCTCGAGGCCCGACAGCGCCTGCTGCATGCCCCGGCCCTCGACGCCGCCGAGCAGCGTCGACTGCGGGACGCGCACCTCGTCGAGGAAGATCTCGCACGACTCCGTGCCCTTGTAGCCGAGCTTGCCCATGTCCCGCTGGACCTCGAAGCCGGGCGTGGTGGTGTCCACCAGCAGGATGCTCATGCCCTTGTGCGCCGGAGTGGCCGACGGGTCGGTCTTCACCAGTACCGGGAGCACATTCGCGTGGCGCGCGTTGGTGATCCAGGTCTTGGTGCCGCGGATGACGTAGTCGTCGCCGTCCTTGGTGGCGGTCGTCTTGATGCCCTGTAGATCGGTTCCGGCCCCCGGCTCGGTGAGGCCGATTCCGGTGCGGCACTCACCACTTGCCAGGCGCGGGAGCCACTGTGCCTTCTGTTCGTCGGTGCCGTGGCGCGCGATCATCCAGCAGGACAGATTGTGACTCCCAAGGATTCCGGCGATGCCCATCCAACCGCGTGCGAGCTCCTCGTAGACGAGGGTGAAGGACACCATGTCGAGTTCGAGTCCGCCGAATTCCTCCGGCGTGGTGATCCCGAACAGACCCATCTCCCGCAACCGGTCGACGATCTCGGTGGGATACCGGCCGGTGCGCTCCCACTCGTTGGCGACCGGGATGATCTCCTTGTCGACGAGCTGACGCAGAGCGGCGCGGAAGTCGCGCTGTTCGGAGTTGAAACTGAAATCCATTGTGATCCTTGCTCTCAGGCGTGACCGGACGGGTTCGCGGCGGCAAACCCACGGCGAGATGGGCGTGGTGTGTGTCAGCCGGCGGCGACGATGGTCGTCGCGAGGGTGGTGATCGGTACGACCGACGACGCGTTCGAGAGACCGAACACCGCGTCGACGAGGTCATCGGAGGCATCTCCGCCACCGCTGTTCCCACGGAACTTCGCGGCCACGGCGGCGTCGTCCATCGGCCGGCCCGAAGTGCCACGGCTGCAGGGCACCTCGCCGACGACCCGGGAGCCGTCGGCGAAGGTGATGACCGCCCGGCCGGCGGCGTCGGCGGCCGGGCGGTCATCGGGCACGGTGGTGACCTCGACGAGTCCCGCGGTGGTCGCGACCTCGGGGCGCCCGATCGAGTCCACGGCGTAGGTGTCCACGGTGACGGCACCGTCGTGCACGAGGGCGGCGACGCTCCAGGGCAAATCGAACTTGGCGTCGTAGACGCTGCGCGGGCTGCGGGTACCGGTGCCCGGGCCGCAGACGATCTCGACGCTGTCGGGGTGGACGTCGACGGCGATGCTCGTGATTTTCCCCGGCGTGATCTCGCGACCCTGCTCACCGGCCGTGACCACTGCCGCGCCGACCGCGTCGAGCGCGGCATGCATCAGCTGGCAGCTCGGATACGGCTTGATGCCGATACTGGCACTCTCCCAGCGGGTTCCGAGGTCGGCCACGATGATGTCGGGATCGATGTCACGATCGGCCAGCGCACGGTACAGACCGCGGCGGCCTTCGAGCACCGACTCGGGTCCGCTCGCCCCGGCCACCGCGAGCCGCGCGGCCAGGACACCGCTGAAGCCGGCGTTCCCGGGGTGCAGGGTCTTGGTGTTCGCGCCGGTGTCGAGGAACTCGAGGAGCCCACCCGACGACGACGCGGCGATGCCGATCGCGTTGGTGAGCACATCGGTCCCGGCGCCGTAAAGCAATCCGGCGGCGACGGCACCGGCGAGCGGACCGACGACGGCGGTGGCGTGCAGTCCGCGCGCATGGAACCCGTGGGGCGCGGCCGCGCCGAGACGGCACGCGACCTCGAGCCCGGCCACCAGCGCGACGACGGTGTCGGCGCCGGTCGCGTCGACCTCCTCGGCGACCGCCAGCACCGCCGGGGCCACGACCGTCGTCGGGTGCACCAGCGCGCCGGCGTGCGTGTCGTCGAAGTCGAGCGCATGCATCAGCACACTGTTGGCGAACGCCGCCGCGGGGGCCGAGATCGCCTCGGCATCTCCGAGCGGGTGGGCCTGGGCGGGACCGCCGAGCGCGCGAGCCACCGTCAACCCCGGTCCGCCCTGGTCGAGGCGCCGAGCCCCGATCCCGTTGCCGATGCCGTCGAGCAGGTGTCGGAGTGCGGCGCGGCGGGTGGTCTCGGGGATGGCGTCGATGCTCAGGCCGGCGGCCCAGCTCGCGAGTCGGCGGGCGGTCACGACGGGACCTGACCAGAGGGAGCCTGGTCGACCGCGCCGAAGGCGCCGCCGTCGACGAGACCACGGACGTCGTCCGCGCTGTAGCCCAGCAGACCCATCACCTCGTCGAAGTTCTCGTTGCGATGCGGTGCCCGACGATACTCCGTCTTGTCCGTGCCGAAACGCACCGGCGAGGTCACCTGCCGGACCTCACCCCACACCTCGTGTTCGGTGGTGGCGATGAGACCGCGTGCGAGCGTGTGCTCCTCGGTGAGCGCCTGCTCGACGTCGTTGATCGGCCCGGTGGGAACCCCGGCGTCGGTCAGCAGCGACACCCAGTGGTCGACGGTCGACTCGGCGAATCGCTTCTCCAGGATCGGCAGCAGCTCGTCCTTGTGCTGTCCGCGGGCGGCGAAGTCGGTGAACCGCGGATCGTCGAGCAGCTCGGCCAGACCGATGGCCTCGGCGAGGCGCACCCAGAACTTCTCCTTGGCGCAGCCGACGACGAACCAACCGTCGGTGGCCTCGAAGGCCTGGAACGGCACCAGCGACGGATGCGCCGAGTTCTTGGTGCGACCCGGACGGTAACCGGCATTGAGATGCCATGCGGCCGGGTAGGTGAGCATGGAGACCGCGGTGTCGTACAGCGAGACGTCGCAGTCGCCGCCGACACCGTCGCGGCGCGCGGCGTGCAGACCGGCCATCAGGCTCAGGGCGGCGACGAATCCGCCGGAGAAATCCACAAGGGACAGACCGGATTTCGTGGGTGGTCCGTCCGGATCACCGGTGAGGTCCATCCAGCCGGCCAGGCCCTGCAGGATGTAGTCGTAGCCGGGCTGTTTGGCGCGCGGACCGGTCATGCCGAAGCCGGTCAGGCTGCAGCAGACGATCGCCGGGTTGAGGTGTTTGAGGTCGTCGTAGGTGATCTTGATCTTCGCCGGGACGTCGCCGCGCAGATTGGAGTAGACCGCGTCACTGGTCCGGACGAGGTCCTCGAACACCTTGCGACCGCCGGGGGTCGCGAGATCCAGTGAGAGACTGCGCTTGTTGCGATTGAAGGCCTCGAAGAACAGCGAATCCTCGCCCGAGTTGTACGGGGGGACATACCTTCCGACGTCGCCGCCGGACTGCGGCTCCTCGATCTTCAGCACGTCCGCGCCGAGGTCGGCGAGGTGGACGCTGCCGAACGGGCCGGCGCCGTACTGCTCGATGGCGATGATGCGGACGTCCTCGAGCGGCTTCATCCGACGCTCCCCTCGGTGGTTCCGGTCAGCTCGGTCAGGGACGGGGCCTTGACCTCGGGGAAGTAGTTCTGTCCGATGCCGCTCTCGCGAGTCGCGACCATCACCGAACGCTTCCAGGAGATGACGACCTCGCCGTCCTGGTTGATCCCGCGGGTCACCATCGACACGATCCCCGCGTAGGGACGGGACTGGGACAGGCGCAGGTCGGTGCAGATGCTCTCGGCGTAGATGGTGTCGCCGACGTAGACCGGGTGGGCCAGTTTGACGTCGGTGAACTGCAGGTTCGCGACCGCGTTCTGGCTCATGTCGATGACCGAGAGTCCGAGGACCAGGGCGATGGTCAGACCCGAGTTCACGATGACCTTGCCGTCGGTGATGGGATTCGTCGCGGCGAGGTGGGAGTTGAAGTGGTTCTGGTTGGTGTTCATCGACAGGCATGTGATCCACGCGTTGTCGGTGTCGGTGATGGTGCGGCCCATCGGGTGTTGGTAGACGTCGCCCACGACGTAGTCCTCGAAGAAGCGTCCGAGAGTGGCGGGATGGGTGGTCAATGGTCCTCCTCAGGGTGCGGCGTCGTGGAGTGCACACAACGAGCCGTGACGCGGACCACCATAAACATCTGATCTTTAGAACGTCAAGGATCTCTTCATCCTGGCAATACCCTGAGTTTCGCCGCAGGTGTTGCCGAAACCCTCCGATGTATTGCATGATGCTCCGGAGCGCAGCTATGGCTCAGATCACTCCCGTCATCGGGGACACAGCTGAAGACGTCGGGGTGACGGCATGTACAGAGGAAGCGAGTTTCGATGAAGCGAATCGGCGTGGATGTGGGCGGCACGTTCACCGACCTGGTCCTGTGGGACGACGACGGGACGGTCACGGTGCACAAGACGCCGTCGACCAACCACGATCCCTCGATCGGCACGATGGACGGGATCGGGGTGCTCGCCGAACGCGCGGGCATCGACGTCGCGGACATCGAGATGTTCTTCCACGGCACGACCGTGGCCACCAACATCGTGCTGGAGCACAACGGCAGTGACGTCGGCATGATCACCACCGACGGCTTCCGGGACATCCTGCACATCGCGCGCAAGAAGCGCCCCCTGAACTACTCCAACTACCAGGATCTGCCGTGGCAGAAGTGGCAGCTGGTGCCCCGTCGCAACCGGCGCACCGTCGCCGAGCGGATGGATGCGGCCGGAAACGTGCTGACCCCGCTCGACGAGGACGCCGTTCGCCGCGAGGTGGGCCTGCTCCGCGAGCGCGGTGTCGAGGCGATCGCGGTGGCCTTCCTGCATGCCTACCGCAATCCGGCCCACGAGCACCGCGTCCGGGACATCATCGCCGAGGAGTACCCCGGCGTGTTCGTCTCGCTGTCGAGTGACGTCGCCTCGCAGTACCGCGAGTACGAGCGCTTCTCCACCACGGCACTGAACGCCTTCGTCGGCCCCAAGACCTCCCGCTACATCGAGAACCTGGCCGGCAAGGCCAAGGCCGCACAGGTCGGCGAGGACGTCCACCTGATGACCTCCGCCGGCGGTCTCGTCACGTCGCGCAGCGCCAGCGAGGTCCCGGTCTCGCTCCTGACCAGCGGTGTCGTCGCCGGACTCCTCGGCGGCTGCTTCATCGGCAAGGCGTCGGGCTACCCGAGCGTCATCACCCTCGACGTGGGCGGCACCTCCGCCGACATCGGCGTCGCCCCCGACGGCAAGCTCCGCATGAAGCACCTGCTCGACACCCGCATCGGCGACTACCACGCGATGGTGCCGATGGCCGAGGTCGACACCATCGGTGCCGGCGGCGGATCCATCGCCAGCATCGACGAGGGCGGCATGTTCCGCGTCGGACCGCGCAGCGCCGGTGCCATGCCCGGCCCGGCCTGCTACAACCGCGGCGGCACCGAACCCACATCCACCGATGCGATGGTCGTCATGGGCTGGCTCCGCGAGGACAGCTTCCTGTCGGGAACCATGGAGGTCAAGACCGAACTCGCCACCGAGGCGGTCCAGACCCACATCGCCGACAAGCTCGGTGCCGACATCGAGCACGCGGCGATGGGCATCTTCCAGATCCTCGCGCACTCGATGACCGAGGCCATCTCGCTGCACTCGGTGCGCAAAGGCTATGACCCGCGCGAGTTCTCGTTGGTCGCCGAGGGTGGCGCCGGACCCCTGTACGCCTGGCAGATCGCCGAGCACCTCGGCATTCCGCGTGTCATCGTGCCCGGTCATCCCGGGATCACCTCTGCGGTCGGCCTGCTGACCACCGATGTTCGCTACGAGGTGCCGACCACCGTGTGGACCTCGTCGGCCGAACCCGATCTGGAGCTGCTGCGTCGCGAGATGGACCGGTTGTCCGAGCAGGCCGTCGCCCAGCTTCGCGCCGACGGTATCGCCGAGGACGCGATCACTCTCGAGCGCAGCGTCGACTGTCGTTATGTCGGACAGGGTTACGAGCTCCGGGTGCCCGCACCCGCCGGCGACATCACCGACGAGTGGGTCGAGCAGACCGCGGCCACCTTCCACGAGGTCCACGGTCGTACGTATTCGCAGCGCTTCGACGACAAGCCGGTCCAGCTGGTCAACATCCGCGTGACCGGGGTGGGCGCGGTCGAGCACATCCGCATCGCCGAGATCGAGAAGGGCGACGCGGACGCGTCGTCGGCGATCAAGGCCACCACCCGCGCGCTGTTCTGGAAGAACGACTCGGCCGATCCGGAATGGGTCGACACCCCCATCTACGACCGCGCTCTGTTCAAGGCGGGCAACACCTTCGACGGTCCCGCGATTGTCCAGCAGTTCGACTCGACGACCATCGTCGGCATCGGACAGAAGGCCACGGTCGACGCCGTGGGCCACATCATCATCGAGAGGAGCGCCTGACATGGCGAAAGCTCTGATGCCCACGGACGGCGTTTCGCTCGCCGCCGAGGCCAACCGGACCTGGAACACCGTCGAGGTCGACCCGATCACCCTGCGCGTCATCGGTGGTGCGCTGAACTCGATGGCCAAGGAGATGGCCCAGGTTCTCTACCGGATGGCCTACTCGAGCCTGATCCGCGAGTCCGAGGACCTCGGCGCCGGCATCTTCGACGTCAACGGTCGCGAGCTGTGCGAGTCGGATTCGACTCCGATGCACTGTGGTTCGATCCCCGCCTACATCCGCGGCGTCAACCGCAAGCTCGCCGGGACCTACAAGCCGGGCGACGTGATCCTGCACAATCACCCGTATCACGGTGCCGCGCACTCCCCCGACTACGGCGTGATCATCCCGATCTTCTGGGAGGGTGAACACATCGGGTTCGCCGGGTGCACCGGTCACGTCTCCGACATCGGCGGCAACTTCCCCGGCCTGTGCATGGACGTCGTCGACGTCTGGGCCGAGGGCAAGCTGATGGACTCGATGAAGATCTACGACGGCGGCGTCCGCAACGACATGCTGATCCAGCACATCCTGGACAACGTGCGTACCCCGGAACAGAACCGCGGTGACCTCGAGGCTCTCATCGCCTGCTCGCGCATCGGTGAGAAGCGGTTCGTCGAACTGCTCGAGAAGCATGGGCTCGACACCGTCATGAGTGCCGCCGACCGGTGGATGGACTACTCGGAAGAGATGCTGCGCAGCCGGATCCGCCAGATCCCCAACGGCAGCTACGAGGCACCGATCGGCTACCTCGACGACGACGGCAAGAACCGCGGTGTGCCGTTGAAGGTCGCCGTGCGCGTGCAGGTCGAGGACGAGGACGTCCTCATCGACCTCACCGGCTCCAACGACCAGGTGCTGACGGCGTTCAACGTGCCGTTCGAGGGTTCGGTGCTGCCGGTGGCGGTGAGCGCGATCCGCACGATCCTGCTCGACGAGTACCTCACCGAGGAGTTCGTCCCGCAGAACGACGGGTGTTTCCGACCGGTGCGCGCCTACGCGCCGGAGGGCACGATCTTCAACCCGGACTTCCCGGCATCGTGTTTCGCACGCTTCTCGCAGGTCAACCGCATCTTCGACTCGATCAACCTGGCGCTGGCGCCGGTGCTGCCCGAGCGGGCGATCGCCGGCTCGTCGGCGGCGCTGTGCGCCATCGCGTACTCGGGTCTGGCCGAGGACGGTGAGTCGTACTGGGTCTACATCGAGATCAACGAGGGTTCCTACGGCGCCCGTAACGGCAAGGACGGCATGGACGCCGTCGACGCCCTGATGGCCAACACCCGTAACAACCCGATCGAGGAACTCGAGCTGAACCACGCGATGCGTGCCGAGCGCTACGAGCTCCGCGACGAGTCACCGGCACCCGGCCAGTGGCGCGGCGGCATCGGCAGCGTGCGGACCTGGTACATGCAGACCGACACGTTCCTCGGCTCCGAGGCCGACAACCGCACCGACCCGCCCGCGGGCGCGCTCGGTGGCGGCGACGGCGCGTCGGGTTCGTTCGTCCGCAACCCCGGCACGCCCGAAGAGGAGGTGCTGTTCTCGAAGGTGACCCAGGAGGTCATCCGCGAGGGCGAGCGTCTCGAGATCCGGATGCCGTCGGGCGGTGGCTTCGGCGATCCGTTCCTGCGCGATCCGTTCGCGGTGCTCTCCGACGTGTGGGACGAGTACCTGTCCGCGGACGAGGCGCGTCAGGACTACGGTGTCGTCGTGAACACCGACGACTGGACCGTCGACGCAGCGGCCACCGAGCAGCTCCGCGCGTCGCGGGTGGCGTCCTGACCAGTGACATCGGAGGGGCCGGCGATTCTGTCGTCGGCCCCTCCGGCCATTCCCCGGAAAGCACCGCGGATGAATCTGTGAGAGACGTTGCCGCGCGGCTCAACACGGTCATCTCGTGGGTGCCCGAGCAGTTCGGTGTCGACCCCGATGTCGCATCCGGTCCGCTGTCCGGCCTGCGGATCGGGGTGAAGGACAACATCGAGGTCGGCGGCGTGCGCTCCACCTGTGGGTCCGAGTACTTCGCCGACCGGGTGGCATCTGCCGACGCGGCGTGCGTGACCGCCTTGAAAAAGGCCGGTGGCGTCATCACCTCGACGCTGAATCTCGCCGAGTTCGCCGTCGGTGTGACGAGTCAGAACTCGGCATCGGGTGGGACGGTGAATCCCTGGGCCGCCGACCGGGTGCCCGGCGGTTCGAGTGGTGGGTCCGGTGTCGCGGTGGCGGCGGGGATCGTCGACGTGTCCCTCGGCACGGACACCGGCGGATCCATCCGGCTGCCTGCCGCGTGCTGCGGTGTGACCGGCCTGCGCCCGTCCGTCGGCGTGCTCGACATGACCGGGATCTTCCCGGTGAGTGCCGACTTCGACACCGTCGGCCCGCTGGCCCGATCGGCGACACTGGTGCGGGAGACATTCGCGGTGCTCGCGGGCGCCGACTCGACACCGTTGCGGAGCAGGTCGTTGCGGATCGCGCTGCCCTGGCCGTTCGTCACCGAGGAAGTGGATCCGGCAGTGCGCGACGCGGTGGTCGGTGCCGCGGACCTGCTTCGCGACCTGGGCCACAGTGTCGTCGACGTGCCGGTTCCGCACAGCGAATCGGCGCAGGACGTCGTGTACACCCTCATCTACTCGGACCTGGCGAAGACCCATGCCGAACGACTGCGGGACGAGCCGAGCCGATTCCAGTCGGCGACGCGCGAGCGGATCCTGCTCGGACTCAGCATCTCCGACGGTCAGGTGACCGCGGCGCGGCGACAACGTGATGTGTTCCGCGCTGCCACGGCCGAGCTCTTCGACGACGTGGACGTGGTCCTCACCCCGGCGATGCCGGCGGACGTCCCCCTGCTCGGTGGTGGCGATGCCGTTGTCGCACAGGCACGTCGGATGGGCCAGCTGACCTACCCGTGGTCGTTGCACGACGGCCCGACGCTCGCGCTGCCGGTGGGAGTCCACCCGTCCGGGATGCCGATCGGGGCTCAGCTGACCGCGGCCCACGACGCCGAGGCCACGCTGTTCGCGCTGGCCGAGCAATACCAGGAGCACACCGACTGGCACCGTCGACGCCCGCCGGTCCGCGTGGATGGGTGAGGCGCCCGCGTCAGCTCTGGCGTCGGAGCAGGTCCATCTGCTTGTAGACGTCCCCGAGGTGGTCGAGGTGGCGGCGCATGAGCGTCATCGCGGTCATCGAGTCCCGCGCCTCGACCGCCTCGAGGATGGCCCGGTGGTCTTCGTCGACGCACTTCCAGAAGTCCTCGGGTGCGGTGTCCCGGCTGAACCGGCTGCCGATCACCCGGAAGACCGGCACGGTGATGAGGTCGAGGAGCGGGTTGTCGGCGGCGCGGAGCAGCACGCGATGGAATTCCTGGTTGTTCGCGTACACCTCGGGACCGATCTCGCCCAGAGGATCGAAGATGGTGGCGCGCAACTCTTCCAGATGCACGTCGGTGTGGCGGTACGCGGCCACACCCGCCGCGGGGACCTCGGTGAGCTGCCTGACCTCCATGAGCTGATCGACGGTCACACCCTCGGCCGCCGCCAGCAGGGTGACCCCGGCTTCGAGGTGGGCGCTGAGCTGACTGATGTCGGGGGTCGCGACAAACGTCCCACCCGTCACGCCACGCGTGGTGTGCACCAGGTTCTCGCTGGCGAGCGACCGGATGGCCTCACGTACGGTGCTCTGTCCAACGCCGAACTCGGCGCGCAACTCGGTGTCGGGTGGCAGTCTGGTGCCCGGGGTCAGCTCGCCGGCCAGGATGCGAACCCGAAGCGCGTCGGCCACGACCTGGTACGCCGGGCGCCGGCCGGACTTATTCGCTTCCGTCACAACATCTTCCGATCGTGGAGGGGTGTGACTCAACTTACCAGATCGACGACCCGGACACGACACTGCGGCAACGGTTTTGGGATGCGTCAGACAAGTGGCCGGTCGACGCCCCGCACGGACCTCCAGACATGTGCGCGCAGGGGGTGTCACGCGGTTCGTCGGCGCCCGGCTCGCCGATTCGACGCCTCGACCTCAGCGATCGCGACGCGGAGCATCTCCGCGAAGCGGCTCCAGTACGCGGCCTCGGCGTCGTAGAGCCGGATGGTCCGCGGATCGGCGCCCGCCAGTCGAGCAGTGTTGACCATGCTCTGCCAGTGCTCCCACTGGTCGTCACACACCTCGAGATAGCCGGTGAGTGTGGCGGCGTCGTGGTTTCCCAGTGCGGCGATCCTGCTCGGCATCGAAGTCCCCTCATCCGGTATCAGTCGTGCACACGCTATGCCGGGGGTACGACAATCCTGCGGTTCGAGCGACGCCAACCACTTCCCGCTCCCTGATCCGAAAGAACCGCGACACCGCGCGCCTGAGCCCGAGAGACCTGCTGACCCACTGCTCCCTGCGTAGCGCCCGGAGCTTGCGGAGGGCGCGGCGAGGCGACCCACCCGATCCGCCGGGACGCGGTGGCGAAAAGAGCTGCTATAAAACATATTTCGCTGCGAAACCCGGCGGGCGGGGTCGGCCTCACACTGTGGAGTTGTCAAAGGTCGTTTGGCATCCTTGTCGACGCCGGAGGGTCTAGTTGGAGGCGGATCCTGGTTAGACGAGAACGTCGTCGAGTCGCATGGTGCGCCGGTTGTAAGCGGGCAGGGGTAGACGCCGCGGGTCGACGTCGACCGGTGGAATCAGCCAGGGATGCCGGTCCGGGCCCATCACCACCTGCCAGCCATGGTGATGAACCTGGGTATGGCACCTCTGGCAGAGTAGGCATCCATTGTCCAGGTCCGTGGGGCCACCGTCAGCCCAGTGGACCAGGTGGTGAACTTGGCTATGTGCCGCTGGCGCACCGCATTTCACACAACACATATCGCGGACGATGATCGCTTGGCGCAGGTGATGCGGGAACAGACGTTTGGTGGTGCCCATCCGTAACGGCACCCCTTCGCTGTCGAGGACGATCTCGGCGACTCCGCCGTCACACGACAACCGGCGTGCTGTCGATGCCGTGACTGCCCCGACCCACGGCAATCGTGCCGGATCTGCGTCGTCAGCGGGGATGGTGACCAACACTTGGGTGCGGGGTGCTCCGGCGGTGGTCACCGCGGCACCGATAGCCGCCTGATCCAGAAGGAGTTCCAGGCCGTCGGCGCGGCGTTCTCCGAGACTGCGACGATCCTCGGCGCCGTCGGGTTCGGGGCGCGGGCAGGATCGTTCGTCGATCATCGACAGGAACTTCTCCCCGATCACTGCCGTCACATCCCCGGTGATGGCGACTCTGCCTTCGTCGGTCACCCGCGTGTGCACAGTGTTCAGCGACGCATCATCAGCGGCGGCGACCGCGTTCGGATCAGAGTCGGCGACCCGGAGGGCGATACCGCGGGCGTGGGTGCCGATCTCGGCGGGTGTGGCACCGGAGAACGCCTGCGCGAGCAGATCGCTCTCGAACGCCGATCGGTCGTCGTCGGACAACCCTGCCGCAGTGCGTTTGTCGATGTACGCGATGCCGCGGACCACCGCGTCGACACACTCCGCCGACAGATAGCCTTCGGCGGCACAGTCAGCGACCTTCGGCAACGAAGACAGGCCGCCGGCGATTCGCACGCCACGGTGCGCGGCCGTCGGCGCCATGCCCATCTCGATCAGCCACGACCGTGTTGTCGAACCGGCACGCGTCGCCGCGCCCGACTCGTCGAGAAGCGCGATATGCACGGCGATCTGATGATCCAGCACGTTGCGCATCATCCGCAGCTCGTCGAGACGCTCGACCAGAGCGCGACCACTCCCGTCGTCGGGTGGTGACGGCGAGGCAATGAGGGTGTCACGAAGCTCGGTGATCGAGGTCATGACACCAAGGTACTCGCCAAAGTGTTCGACGACGAGATTTCTCCACAACCCCGCTCGCGAGCGAATCTAGTTGCCCCACACTGTCTGCCACTTACGCAACATCGGTGAACCGAAGTGAACCGTGGCGAACAGAAACCCCACCAGTCACAGAGACCGGCCGGTACAAGGACCTGCCGATCAACCAGCACGCGGCCACCGATCAGGTCGCACCGATCAGCACCGCAGCGCCGAGCCAGACGAGTGCGACGACCTTGACCACCTCGAATCCGACGTATACGAAGTGGGCGTGACTGCGGGGTCCCTCATGCCCGGCGAGCACCGCGTCGGACCGCTTGGTCAGTGCGGGCCGCACCGCCACCAGCTGAACGATGAGGGCGGCAATTGCCACGCCGGCCGCGATCGGTTCCGCGAGACCACCCCACTCACCGAGGACCATGGCCACGAGAATGCCCACTGCCCAAGCGATCTCGGCGGTATTGAGCGCGCGGAACACCAACCGACCGATGCCGAGCCCGATGGGCAGGGTCACCCCGGGTGCGCGGAACTTGAGCGGTGCCTCGATGAACGAGATGGCGAACACCATGCCGAGCCACAGGAACGTCAGCGCGGTGACGACCGCGCCGGCAGCGCTCATCGCGCGCCGGTCCGCAACAGCTCCGGTCCGAACGTCTCGTAGTGGATCCGGCTCTCGTCGACCTCGCGACCGATGAATGCCTCGCGCATCGACGAGAGAAACCCGGTGGGCCCGCACAGCATGACGTGCGAGTCCCGATCGACGTCGACGTCGTCGAGTGCCATCTGCCCGACCCTAATCGCGTCCGACACCACGTGGGGTGACGTGCTCTCATACCACTGGATCAATCGGCCAGACGGCAGTGAATCGACAAGGGCGGCCAGCATTCCGCGGTGCGGTTGCCGGTCTCGCGAACGGTCGGCATGGAGCACGGTCACCGGCCGGGTGTCGCGCTGCTCCGACAATGCGGTGAGCAAGCCGATGACGGGTGTGCAGCCGATACCCGCCGAGGCGAGCAGAAGCGGCGCCTCGTCGTCGGGTAGGACCAGGTCACCGAAGGGCGTGCTGACGTCGAGGAGATCCCCCTCGAAGACCTGCTCGTGCAGGTGCGCCGACACCTCGCCGGCGAGTTTGACGCTGAACCGCCACCGCGACTCGGCGGGAGAACCGGTGAGACTGTACTGACGGATCTGTCGAGCACCGTCGAGAAGCGGTACCTGCACCGAGATGTACTGTCCGGGACGGAATCCGGGCAGCTGTCCGTCGACCGCTGCCACCGTCAGCGCGATCGTGTCGGGCGAGACCTGCGCGCGCTCGGTGACCCGGACTTCGCGCCAGACGGACCCGGGATCGACGGCTGCGTCGGCATAGAGCTGCGCCTCGGAAGCGATGAGCAGGTCTGCCATGTCCCAGTAGAGCTGGTCCCAGGCGTCGGCGACCTCGGGCGTGACCGCGTCACCGAGCACTTCGACGATCGCCGCGAAAAGATGTTCGTGCACAACTACATACTGCTCGGCGGTGACACCGAGAGATGCGTGTTTGTGAGCGATGCGGTCCAGGATGAAACGCTGGCGCCGAACGTCGGGTTCGAGCTGCAGCCGCGCGAACGCGGCGATCGACCCGGCGAGCGCCTGCGGTTGCTCACCCGACTTCTGGTGCGTGCGGTTGAAGAGGTTGTCGAGCAGGTCCGGGTGCGCGGCGAAGAGTCCGCGGTAGAAGAGCGGGGTGATCTCCGCGAGCGACCCCTCGACAGCGGGAAGCGTGGCGGCGATCGTCGCGCGCTGGGTGTCAGACAGCATGAGAACTCCTTTGTTCATCTGCTCATCGGTTGTGGTGCAGTAAATCTGGGGTTTCGGCGTACCGGCCGACCCGGAGTGGTCTAGGAGCCTGGGCGTCGAGCTGTCTTTGCGGACGATTCACGGCCGGCCGGACGCGGCGTCAGCGACAACAACACCGCGCTCGTCGGCTCGCGGGCGAGGTCGGCGACCGTCTCGGTGTCCAGGCTCTCGTAGAAGGCCGTCACCGCGCGGGCCAGCGAGCCCCGGAGCCGACACGCATTCCGCAGCGGACAGGGTTGGGCGCCCTCGCATTCCACGACCTCGCCATCGCCTTCGAGCGAACGTGCGAGCCACCCGACGCGGGCATCGCGGCCGAGTTCGGTGATCGTCAGCCCACCTGTTCGACCGCGTCGAGCGTGGACGACGCCCATCTCCGACAGCCTCCCGACGACCTTGGCGACATGCGTGTACGGGACCGCGAGTTCCCGGGCGAGGTCCTTGGTGGTGAGAGCTGTTGCAACCGAGCCACCTTGATCTGCGACCGCCAACCGCATCACGACTCGGAGGCCGATGTCGGTGAAGCGGGTCAATTGCATGGTGCAAGTAGACCATAAATTGGTACGGAAAATACCAATTAAGATCGGTGATGCCGGTCACCCGACGCGTACGGGCTGCCTATCCGCCGTCGGCGATGCGGGGCCGGGTGTGAGTGGTCCAGGTCTGACCGTCGTGGTACCGATCCGCGACCGGGTCCTGCGGGTCCGGGTACCAGCCGGCCACGACATTCCGTGAGCCGTCCCCCACCGAACCCGCCGACCTCCGGGACACCAGTACGACGATGCCTGCGATCCCGGCACCGAGGACGGCCAGCAGCGCGAGCAGGACGACGAGCATCAGCAGGATCGACATGCTCGCACCGTACCGAGCGCCGGGCGGCCTGCCACGTCGTCGGCGGCAACTGTGCTCCGATTACGTCGAACGATGGACCCGCCCGTGCCGCACGGCCGACCGAACGATTCTCACCGGATCAACCCTCGACGGTCTTGACGGCGAGCCCCAGCCGCTGTGCACGGCGAATCATGGTGAACGCGTTGTCGATTGCGGCACAACCCGGGTCATTGTTGAAGTAGATGTACACATCGCACGAGTCGTCGTAGAACTCCGAGAGGCGGCGCAGCCAGCTGTCGATCGCACGGGTCCCGTAGCTCATCGGTCGTCGCGACGTGCCGTCGTGAAGTCGCAAGTATCCGAAATCGGCTGTGCGCCAGAGTGGATTGAGGATGCGGTTCTTCCGGTCGGCCCAGCACAACGCCGCGTTGTGCCGTTCGAGGACCGACCGGGTCTCGTCGGTCCACCACGAGTCGTGCCGGGGCTCGACCGCGACCTGAATCGTCTTCGGGAACAGCGCGAGCGTCTCGTCGAGGGCGTCGGGCGCGGCGCGGAGGTTGGGAGGCAACTGGAGGAGCACCGGCCCCAGCCGACCGTCGAGTCCCGCCGACCGCTCGAGAAAGCGCTGGACCGGTTCGGTCGGCTCCTGGAGGCGCTTGATGTGGGTCAGGTAGCGACTCATCTTCGCCGCCATCCGGAAGTCGGCGGGAACGGTCTCGGCCCAGTTCTCGAACGCCTTCCTCTCCGGCAGCCGATAGAAGGTGTTGTTGACCTCTGCGGTCGGAAACCGCTGGGCGTAGTAGTCCAACCACAGACGCTGCGGGAGCTTCTGGGGGTAGAACGCACCCCGCCAGTCGCGGTACTGCCACCCGGAGGTGCCGATGAACAGCACCGTCGTGCCTATCCGTTGGGGACGGGGCTACGAATCCCGTCCACGACGAGTAGTCGGCATGCGCGTGGGTGTCGATTCACGTGCTCCGGGTACCCGTCGGCGGCATATGCCAATCACCGAGACGGGAGCGACACATTGACCAAGCTGGCGATCATCTATTACTCGGCCACCGGGCACGGCACCGCGATGGCGCAGACGTTGTCAGACGCCGGCGAGTCCGCCGGAGCCGAGGTTCGGGTCCGACACATCGCCGAGACGCGGGATCCGGAGACGTTCGCCGAGAATCCGGCGTGGTCGGCCAACTACGAGGCCACCAAGGACCTGCCCGCGGCAAGCGGTGACGACATCGTCTGGGCCGACGGGGTGATCTTCGGCAGCCCGACGCGGTTCGGTAGCACGGCCTCGCCGTTCCAGTCGTTCATCGACTCGCTCGGCGGACTCTGGGCCGAGGGCAAGTTGGCCGACAAGGCCTACGCCGCCTTCACCTCGAGCCAGACCGCGCACGGCGGCCAGGAGACCACGCTCACCGGGCTCTACACGTCGCTGATGCATTTCGGCGGCATCCTCGTCCCGCCCGGTTACACCGACGGGCTGAAGTTCGCCGACGGCAACCCGTACGGCGTCTCCCACGTCACGGGTCCGGAGAACAAGAACGACCTCGACGACGCGACGAAGGCGGCCCTGGCACACATGGCGCAACGCGTGGTGCGCATCGCGAAACTCCTCGCCGGCTGAGTCACCGCGAAACGGGTTGACAGCGATCACCAGGAGGTCCACCATCGGTCCTCGTGTCTGTCAGAGTGTCGCCCTCCGGGCGTGAGGAGGTCGTCGGCGTCGTGCGCGCCGACGGTTGAGCACCCCGCCCCGACCGGCGCGCGTCCCTTGTTGTGGACCGCGCCGGTTGAATCGTGCTCTCCTCCATCCTCCGACACCTGAGGTGTACACAACCATGCATTCCTTGACCGAAGCCCAGATTCGCTCGTCGTTCGTCAACGCCTCGTTGCGCGAACGCAAGAGCATGACCCTCCCACCCGACTTCGACGAGTTCTACTGGGAGAAGCTGGATTTCGCCGGTTGGCGGGATCCGAAGCTCCCGATGGTCGGATACGTGGTCATCCCGACCGACGATGACGTCGTCGGGATCATGCTGCGACTCGGCGGCCGCCAGCCGCGCAACCGTCCGCTGTGCTCGTTCTGCGAAGATGTCCAGCTGCCCAACGAGGTCGCCTTCTTCAGCGCGAAGTTCGCCGGCGCCGCGGGACGCAAGGGCAACACCGTCGGCACGCTGATCTGCTCGAACTTCGAATGTTCGACGAACGTCCGCGCCAAGCCGTCGGCCATCTTCGCCACCGACGACCCCGAAACCGTGCGGCAGCAACGCATTGCCGCGCTGCGCACCCACCTCGCGGGATTCGCACAGCGCGTGGCGAGCGGGGACAGCTGAGCGGAGCGTCGATCGGCGAACCGGTGTTTCAGCCGGTTCGCCGATCGCGGTTCGGCGATAGTGGACCAATGACCTCGCTGTTCATCCGAGCACTTCAGACCCACCAGTGGCTGTACGAGCATTCGGGCGGTCTCGTCGGCCACCGCCTGCTCATGGGCAATCCCACGCTGCTGCTGCGGACGATCGGGCGCCGCACGGGTGAGGCGAGGTGCAACGCACTCACCTATGCCCGCGAGGGCGAGGCCTACCTGGTGGTCGCGTCGAACGGCGGGTCGCCGCGACCGCCGGGGTGGCTCGCCAACCTCAAGGCCCATCCGAATGTCGAGGTCCAGGTGGGTCGGCGCCGGATCCAGGTCACCGCGCGGGCGACCTACCCCGACGACCCGGACTACGCCCGGCGCTTCGTCCTCGTCGACGAGGTGAACCGCGGTCGCTACGCGGGCTACCAGGAGAAGACGACGCGTCCGTTGGCCATCGTCGAGCTGACACCGCGGTAAAGGGTCCCGCCCGTTCGATGATTCACGCAGCGCCGGGCCGCCCTTCGCCGCTGGTCCACCGCCGCGCGTACTCGTCGATGTAGTTCTGTCCGGACCGCTCGCAGATGGTCGCCATCAGTTCGTCTGTGAGGACGCGGATTCGGCCCTCGGCGACGTCTCCGCATCCGATGTCGATCGGCGGGAGGATGTCGATCGTGACCCTGCGTCTGCCTGGCAACCGGCCATCCGCTCGCCCGGTCCCGGAGATCGCAACGGGTACGAGCGGCGCACCCGTGATCAGCGCCACCCGCACGGCCCCGGTCCGTCCGCGATACATCCGCCCGTCCGGGGATCGGGTGCCCTCGGGGTGGATTCCCCAGGCTCCCCCGTCTTCCAGGATCTCCACCGCTCGTCGGAGCGCCGACGACGCTTCCGTGCCGCCACGACGATCGACCGGGATCTGCCCCAGGGTGAGAAAGAACCAGCGTTGCAGGCGACCGACGGGACCGGGCCGCTCGAAGTACTCGCGCTTGGCGAGGAACGTCACCGGTCGACGCGCGGCCAGAGCCAGGTAGAAGGAATCGAGCACGGACAGATGATTCGCAGCCACGATGACCGGCCCGGTGGTGGGCAGATGCTCGCGGCCCGCTGTCCGGGGTCTCCCCCACAGGACGAGTGCCGGACCGATGAGGACGTACCGACACAGGGCGTATGACAGCCTGGTTCTCACGCGCATAGACAGTGTCTACCCGAGCATGGGTGACACTGTCTACGTGGAGTCAGCGAAGACCAGGATCGCGTTGGTTCGTGCCGGCGTCGAGTTGCTGGAGGAGACCGGTTCACCAGATGTGGGATTGCGCGAGATCGCGCGCCGCGCGGGCGTCTCCCACGGCGCTCCCCGCAGATGGTTCCCGACGCACCGCGCGCTTCTGGCGGCCATCGCCCGCGAAGGCCTGGAGGACCTGTCGTCGGAACTGATGCGTGCGGCGGGCGAGGTACCCCAGAACATCCGGCACGTCGCATTCGCGTACGTCGCGTTTGCCCGTCGTCGACCTGCGATGTTCGCCCTGATCTTTCGGCACGACCTGCTCGAGGGCGGAGGGGCCGACCTCCGCACCACATCACGGCCACTGTTTGCCTGGCTGGTCTCGCTGATCGAGCACAGCGGCACCGTCGACGCTCCCGAGCTGCGCGCAGCCGAGCTGTGGGTCGGCGTACACGGGATCGCGATGCTGTCCTCGACGGGATCGTTGGGACTGGCCGCGCCCGGGATCGACGACGACGAACTCGTCGACCGGATCGTCGAGAACTGTCTGCGGCCGTCGCGCTGATCCCCCGATGACTATCGCCCGCCCCGCCGGTCGATATCTGGGAGAACCCCGCGACTACTCAGAGGAGAAGCATGCGAACGCTGGCGATCACCCAGAACATGACGCTCGACGGCTCGATCGAGATGTTGACCGACTGGTTCGACCCGACCGTCGAGGCGCCGGACCTCATGGCGGAGTCGCACCGGCAGGATGCCGAGGCCGACGGTCTGCTGGTCGGAAGGCAGACCTTCGAGGACTTCCGCAGCTTCTGGCCGCACCAGACCGAGGACGCCACCGGGATCACCGACTACCTGAACACCGTCGACAAATACGTGGTGTCGAGCACGATGACCGACCCGGACTGGCAGAACTCGACGGTGCTGTCCGGCGATGTCGTGGACGAGGTCACCGCGCTGAAGAACGCCGACGGCAAGGACATCGTCGTGACCGGCAGCATCAGCTTGTGCCACACCCTGATCGGCGCCGGTCTCGTCGACGAGTACCGGCTGTTCGTCTACCCGACCGTCCAGGGATCGGGGCGGCGCCTGTTCCCGGCCGGTCTGGAGATCCCGACCCTGCGGCTCGTCGACACCAAGGCCTTCGAGCTGGGCGTCTCGCTGCTGCGCTATCGGACGGTGTGACGCGGTTCAGGTGGGATCGGAGTCGATCTCCTCGAGAGCACGGGCGCGGATCGCGGCGAGGTCCATCCCGTACGTCGGTCCGTGCGACTGCTCGTACTCCGTCAATCGCGCAGCCGCGCGGTCGTAGAGGCGTCGGGCGCCGACGGCGTTGCCACGACGATGGTGGGTCAGTCCGACGCAGAGCTGGGCCAGTCCCTGCCACAGCGGACGCTCCGCCGGCGGACACGACTTCCAGCGGGTCTCGAACACCTCGTGCGCGGAGAACGGACGACCCTCCTCGAGCAACCGCCATGCCAGCGCAATCGTCTCGTCGGGCGGCAACGGCTCCTCGGACACGGGCTCGACGCCGCGCTCGCCATAGGGCAGCGGCCTTCCCAGCTCGTCACGTGGCCGGGCCTGACGCACGCGACCATCGGGGTCGCGATCGCGGGGCTTGTCCATGGGCACCTCCGGTTCGTCACGTCCGCCAAGTGGCGTCACTCATCCATTCAGCATGACGACACCTGCCGACCGGCCGGGCACACTCTCCCCCACAACGCGCGAAAGGGGCACCGGTGACCACAGAACTCGGTCCGGTCGACTACGTCGTGGTGGAACTCCCCACCGGTGCATCGTCGGTCCACGGCGACGTGTGCGCCGAGCTCACCGGCTTGGTGGACAACCACCTCGTTCGCGTACTCGATCTGCTGCTCATCACTCGCGGGGCGGACGGCACCGTGAGCGTCGCAGAGTTCGAGGACATGACTCGGGACGGACTCGGTTCGCTCGCCGGCTCGCTGGTCGAGTTGCTGTCCCTCGAGGACATCGAGAACCTCGCCACCACGATCGCACCGGGCCTCTCCGGCCTCGCGATCGTCTGGGAGTACACCTGCACGGAGCCGTTCTTCTCGGCAGTGGACTCGGCCGGTGCGCAACTCACCGCGGTGGGTCGGATACCCGCCCGGGCTGTCGTCGCCTCGCTGCGCGGGCACTCGGAGCAGCCGTGACCGGGATTCTTTCGCGCTGTCTCACAGCAGATTTCGTTCGCGAGCTCGATCGACCGCGTCACGTCGCGACGACACTCCCAGTTTGCGATAGATCGCCTGCTGGTGGGTTTTGACGGTGTTGACCGACACGAACAGGTCCGCCGCGATCTCTGCCGCCTTGTACATCGTCGGAAGGTAGCGGAGAACGACCAGCTCGCGCTCGGTCAGCGGATCCTCGACCGACTCCAGGACGTCGAGATCACCGGTCTGCGGTGCATCGTCGCCGAGGATCCCCAGCAGATCGAGGACGAACCCGAGATCGACCCGCGGCCCCGCGATCCGCACATGCCACGCCAGCAACGCACGTGCCGGTTCACCTGCCGCCGCGAACGGGCGGACCTGTCCGACCTCGGCAGCCAGGGTAACCGCGGCGGCGATGTGATCGAGCGCCACCGAGTCTCGGCGCAATTGGTGCGCGGCCACTGCCCACAGCACCCCCGCGTCCACCGCCTGCAACCGAAACGGGGCGTACTCGGTCAGTTGCCCCAACTGGGATATCGCGTCGGCCGGCCGGCCGAGTTCGACGAACGCCCTGGCCCGGACGATCCGGCCAAGCGCTTCGGGGTAGGCACCCACCGCGTCTGCGGGCGGGAATCCCGTTGCCCCGCTAGATATCCCAACAATCGACGCCGCATCACCCGCGAGGATGGACACCTCCGCCGACACCACCGCACACCAGCTGCGCAGAAGTGCCGGCAGCGGACCACATCGTGCGGCGACCACCCTCATGCGGCCTTCCGCCGCCCGGGCCCCGAAGGTGTCCCGGCGGGTCACCGCGACGCCCACCGCCGCGATCTCGACCAGTAGCAGAGCCGCAGTGTCGGAGGCCTCACCGACGGTCAGGCGAGCCGTGTCGATCGCCGACTCGGCCGCGGTGAGGTCGTGACGCTCGAGCAGCAGCAGGGCCTGCGCCGCATACATCGCCATCATCTGCGGCTTTTTCAGCCAACCTCGTCGTCGGGCGATCGATTCGACCGTCGCGACCCGCTCGGCCGTCCGTGCGAGATCGCCGACGATGAGATCGGTCAACGCCAGGTGCGCCTGCGCGGCAACGGCCATCAAGCCCATTCCGCGCGCCTCCGCGGCCGCGTGCACGCTCTCGAGCTCGGCCACCGCGTCGTCGACATCGCCCCGGTGGACGAGGCCCATGGCGCGATTGGCCCGCGCCATCAGTGCGTAGGCCGGAGCCGCGGGCAACCCGACATTCGACGGCGCGGTCGCCAACGCGAACACGGCATCGCAGCGACTCACCACGTGGTCGACCGCCTCGACCCGTGCACGCACCATCGCGGCAAGGGCGAGGATGATCTCGGCGGTCGCGGACCGCCCGCCCGCCCGACGTGAGAGTGCGGCCTCGGCTGCGTCCGCACGATGGAACATGACGCCGAAGTCACGGTCGTGGAATGCGACGATCACGCCCGCGAGCAGGGTCTCCGCCGTCGGCCGGCGCGCAGCCTCGTCGACCGCAGGGGCCAATGCGGCCGCGAGCTCGGCTGACTGCGGTGACAGCACGAGCGGAACCGCACTACCGCCCAGCACCTCGAGCAACGCCTCCCAATCCCGTGCCGCAGCGAGATGCCGGATCGCGGAGATCGGGTCTCCGGCGCGCGCGAACCACGTCGCCGCCCGGCGGTGTAGTTCGGCGGGCGCGTCCGGGTTCTCGGCCGTCAGACGCTCGGCCAGCAACTCCCGGAACAGCGGGTGGTAGGCGTACCAGTCCGGTCGGCCCTCGAGCCGAACCGTGAACAGGTTGGCGTCGGCCAGCGACGCGAGGATCCGGCGACAGTCGGGACGTCGCGTGATCGCCTCTGCGAGCGCCGGATCGAGCGCCTCGGCGACGCTCGTCGCGAGCAGGAACTTGCGGTCGGTCGGCGGGATCTGTTCGAGCACCTCCTCGAGCAGATAGGACGCGATCAGCTCGTCGTGGCCCCGCTGCAACCAGGCACGCAGGCCCGCAGCCCCCGCACTCAGCAGCGCGAGCCGGATGCCCGCCGGCCAGCCTTCCGTGCGCAGCCAGAACGCCACCACGTCGTCGTCGGACATGGGTCCCGCGCCGGCACGGTCGGCGAACTCACCGACCTCTCCCCTCGTCATGGTGAGCGCATCGGCGCCGATCTCCGTGAGTCGTCCGTCGAGCTGGAGTCGCCGCAGGTGCAGACGAGGGGTCGTGCGCGAGATGACCACGAGCTGGACCTGGTCGGGTTGCGACCCGATGAAACGCGTGATCGATTCCAGCACGGTCGGATCGGTGATGCGTTGCACTTCGTCGAGAACGATGGTCAACGGCCTCGAGTGCCGTGCGAGGGCGTCGGCGATGAGGTCGACATCGGACAGCGAGAAGTCGTTACCGGGCGCCATCTCCGAGAGGGATTCCACTCCCGGTATCCGCGCCGCCGTCAAGGCCCCGAGAAAGTCCCCCCAGAACGTCGACAGTCCGGCCACGTCGCTGACGGCCAGCCAGGCGGCGGTGTGACGGTCACCGCGGCCCGCGAGATGAGCTGCCACCGCCAGGGTCTTGCCGTATCCGGGGCCTGCCGTGACCACCGTGACGTGGCGACGGCCTCGCGGTTGCAGTTGTTCGTCGATCCGTGGCCGTGGGACGAAACCCGGCGGGAGGGTCGGCCGGGAGGTGCGCAGGCGGAGGGACGGCGGCAGGTGCCGGCTCGGATCGTCCACCTCGCAGCCTCCAGTGCTGTCCCGGCGACCGACATCGCGCGGGTCTGTGGGAATAGTAGTCAGGGCGACCCGCTTGTGCGCCGGGAAATAGTCCTGTTCGGATGACGACGAAATGACGCCGAGGGGCGACCATTCGAGTTCCCACTCCGTCGGACATCGGAGCTTCTCGTGCCACTTCGCGCCGGCCGGCTCGACCGCCCCGCCGTCATCGGTCACCCCGTCGTGCGGAGGCTCCCCATGCCCGGTTCGCGCGAACTGATCGTCGACGCCCGTCGCCGTCGGTCGACAAAAGCTTTGCCGCACAACGGTTCCCGAGCCCGATCGCCGACCGACTGACGGGGACGGGCAGCGGCTCGACGGCCCGCGAGGTCCACCTGACCAGCCACCGGAACTCATACGAGCCGGGTGATCCGATCGACCGCCGACACCGACATCCTGATCCTCGGACGACCTGCCACCGGCCGGTCGAGGACATTCATTCGCAGGGAAAAACTTCACCCGAAGGAGAGACAAATGTGGGACTCGTTCTGGGATTTCATCTGGTACACGCTCGTGATCTTCGCGTTCGTCGCCTACTTGATGATCCTGTTCAACATCATCGCCGACCTGTTCCGCGACCGCGGGTTGTCGGGTTGGTGGAAGGCGCTCTGGATCGTGGTGCTCATCGTCGTGCCGTTCGTGTCGGCGCTGGTGTATCTCATCGCCCGCGGCAGCGGTATGCACACCCGCGCCCTCGAGGCGCAAAAGGAACTGCGACAGCAGACCGACGATTACATCCGGTCCGTCGGCCCCAAGTCCTCCGCCGAGCAGATCGCCGACGCGAAGGCCCTCCTGGATTCGGGTGCCATCGACGACAACGAGTTCTCGGCTCTCAAGGCGAAGGCGCTCGCCTGATCCGGCGCGCATTCTCGCCTTGTCCGAGAAGTCAACGCACAGAAAGAGTCTCAGCATGACCAAGTTGTCCGACGACCTCGCATCCCTCAGCGCGGACGCGTACACGTACCTCTACTCCTTGGTGACGATGGACGTCAGCCGTCGCCAACAGACCTCACCCGGGGCATCCGAACGTCCGGGGTTCGGGCCCGCCAACCAGTTCCACCACCTGCTCGAGTTCCCACCGGCCGACTTCCGCGCCGTGGTCCGACCCAACTTCGACACGTTGTACTCGTCGGCCTGGCTGGACCTGACCGGCGGTCCGGTCCTCATCGAGGTACCCGACAGCGACGGCCGCTATTACATGCTGCCGATGCTGGACATGTGGACCGACGTGTTCGCCTCGCCGGGTAAGCGGACCAGCGGAACGGACGCGCAGCGGTATGTCGTGGCCCTGCGCGAACATGACACGTCGGGCATCGCCGATGCCGAGGTGATCACGGCCCCGACTCCGTTCGTCTGGGTGATCGGCCGTACCCAGACAAACGGTCCCGCGGACTATCCGTCGGTCAACGCCTTCCAACAGGGCTTGTCGGTGACCGCTCTCGGAACGCCGGCCACCACGGCCGAGGAACCCGTCGACCCCACCGCGGAACCGCTGCGCATCGTGAACGCGATGTCGGCCGTCGAGTTCTTCGGCCGCGCCGCCGAGGTGCTGAAGGTCGTCCCGCCGCACGTCACGGACAACTCCGTGCTGATGCGGATCTCCGGACTGGGCCTCGTCCCCGGACGCAGCTTCGATGCGAGCCGCTTCGGGACCGACGAGATCGCCGAGATCGAGCGGGGCGCGAAGTCGGCTCTCGCGGCCATCACCGATGTCCTGCGACTCGGCCGGGTCGCCAACGGCTGGGAGATCGTGACGAAATCGATCGGGGTGTACGGCATCGACTATCTCGCACGATCACAGGTCACCCTCGTGGGACTGGGGGCGAATCCGCCAGAGGACGCCATCTATCCGCTGTTGCTCACCGATTCCGACGGCGAACCGCTGTCCGGCGAGAACGACTACCGCCTGCATTTCGCGGCCGGTGAGCTACCTCCGGTCGACGCGTTCTGGTCGGTCACCATGTACGACGCCGAGGGCTATCAGGTCGGCAACGAGATCAATCGTTTCGCGATCGGCGACCGCGACAGCCTGCGGTTCAACGACGACGGTTCGCTGGATCTGTACCTCCAGCACACGAACCCCGGCCCTGACCTCGTCGACAACTGGTTGCCCACTCCGCGCGGGCGCCTGGGTGTGACGCTGCGGTTGTACGCCCCCCAGCAGGCCGCTCTCACCGGGGCCTGGAATCCCCCGGCTGTGCAACGGGCCTGACGAGCATCCGCCCACACGAAAAAGGTCAGGTCGCGTGCGACCTGACCTTTTTGTGTACGGAGCGAAATCCGCTGTGGTGGGCGAAGGGGGACTTGAACCCCCACGTCCCGAAGGACACTGGCACCTGAAGCCAGCGCGTCTGCCATTCCGCCACTCGCCCGTGGCCACCGAGAAACCGGTGGGCATGTCGTCGAACTGGGTGTGTCCGGCGACTGGACGACGATAGCAGCACGCCGCCGCCGAAACAAAACTCGATCTCCGACGTTGCATTTGTGCAGTACGTCGGGTTACGTCAGATGCCGAATACACACCAATGGGACGGGAGTTGCACACGGTGCACCAGTTGCCTTGGTGGCACAGTTGGCCGTTGATGTCGCTATCATCAAACAAGGCCAGATGCACGGCGACACGCTCTATTGCCGCGAAAGGAGGTCTCGGTGGGGATCCTGCAACGACTGGAACGCAAGCTCGAAGGTGCAGTTGACGACGGTTTTGCCCGTGTCTTCGGTGGTCAGGTGGCCCCGCAGGAGATCGAGAACGGGCTTCAGCGAGAAGCCGAGGAGTCGCTCGAGAACCTCGGTGACGGTACGGTCCTTGCGGCCAACAGCTACACCTTGCTGTTCAGTCCCACCGATCATCAGCACATCGCTGCGGAATACGAGCTGAACCGCAAGACTTTCTCGAAGCATTTGGAAAACTTCATCAAGGACAACGGATGGCAGACCTACGGCAAGGTCGTCGTAGAGTTCGAGCAATCGCCGTCCTTGCACACGGGGATCTTCCGCGCACGCGGCACGGTCAACCCGGACGCGCGGCCCCGCCCGGCGGGCGCGCGTTCGGAGCATCCGCACGCTGCGCCGGTCCCCGGCCCGCCGGCCGGACGCCCGGCCCCTGTTCCCCCACTTACCAACGCCCCCGACCAAGGAGCCCCCAAGATGACTCAGAATCCCGGATACGACCAGCGCAGGGGCGCCGATCCCGCCTACGACCAGTACGGCCAGGGATCGGGACAGCCGGGAGACCAGGGCTACGGCCAGCAGGGGTACGACCAGTACGGTCAGCAGCCCGGCTATGACCAGGGGTACGACCAGCAGGGCTACAGCCAGCAGGGCTACGAACAACAGGGGTATGACCAGCAGGGCTACGGCCAACAGCCCGGCTACGGACAGCAGGGCTACAGCCAGCAGCCCGGCTACGAGCAGCAGGGCTATAGCCAGCAGCCCGGCTACGGCCAACAGGGATACGACCAGCAGGGCTACGGCCAGCAACCCGGCTACGAGCAGCAGGGCTATAGCCAGCAGCCCGGCTACGGCCAACAGGGATACGACCAGCAGGGCTACGGCCAGCAACCCGGCTACGACCAGGGTTACGGCCAGCAGGGCTACGAGCAGCAGGGCTACGGCCAGCAGGCGTACGCCCAGCAGCCCGCGGGATACGACTACCAGGGTGGCTACGACCAGGGATACGGCGCGGGTCGCCCGGCCGCAGGCTACGCCCCGTCGTCGATCACGCTCCTCCTCGAGGACGGCAGCAACCGCACCTTCCAGCTGCACGAGGGATCGAACGTGATCGGCCGCGGACAGGACGCGCAGTTCCGTCTGCCCGACACCGGCGTCTCGCGCCGCCACGTGGAGATCCGCTGGGACGGCGCCACCGCCATGCTCACCGATCTCAACTCGACCAACGGCACCACCGTCAACGATCTCCAGGTGAACACCTGGGAACTCGCCGACGGCGACCGTATCCGCGTCGGACACTCCGACATCACCGTCCGGTTCCAGTAGACCCGCAAACGCCGAGCGCACGCCCACCTGCCGTGGGCGGCGCTCGAGACTGGCCCGAGACCGCTCCGGCCGGTTGATACTGAACTGTCATATCCGAATGACCGGGTTCGGCGAATCTGCCCATAAGATGCAGTCGGGTCCGCTCGTTTCGCTCGGCGGTCCCATGATCGCTGCCGTGGGTACGACCCGACCGAGACGGAACGCGCTGGAGGTGAACACGACATGCAGGGCTTGGTGCTGCAACTGACCCGCATCGGTTTTCTGTTGTTGCTCTGGTTGTTCGTCTTCGCCGTGATCCGCACGCTGCGCGCCGACATCGCGTCGGCCGGCGGACTCCGCATCCCCCGCTACTCCGGCGGCTCGGAGAAGCGACGTCGCAGCGGCGGCGTCCGCGGCGCGGCCCGCTATCTCGTCGTCACCCACGGCGCGCTGGCGAACACCCGGATCAGCCTCGGTCAGCAACCGGTCCTGCTCGGACGCGCCGACGACTCGACCCTGGTGCTGACCGACGACTACGCCTCCGAGCGACATGCGCGGCTCTCCAGGCGCGGCGACGACTGGTATGTCGAAGACCTCGGCTCCACCAACGGCACCTACCTCGATCGTTCCAAGGTGACGACCGCGGTCAAGGTCCCGCTGAACACGCCGATCCGCATCGGCAAGACCGTGATCGAGTTGCGCCCGTGACACTTGTGTTGCGCTACATCGCGCGCAGCGACCGTGGTCTCGTGCGGTCCAACAACGAGGACTCGTTCTACGCGGGTCCTCGCCTGCTGGCCCTCGCCGACGGAATGGGCGGCCACGCGGCCGGCGAAGTCGCCAGCCAGCTGGTGATCCGCGCACTCAGCACCCTCGACGACGACGAGCCCGGCGGCGACCTCCTCACCCAGCTCGACGGCGCCACCCGTGCCGGCAACGAGGCGATCGCGGCACAGGTGCACGAATCACCCGAACTCGACGGCATGGGCACCACGCTCACCGCGATCCTCTTCGCCGGCAGCCGAATCGGCCTGTGTCACATCGGCGACTCGCGCGGATACATGTTCCGCGACGGGGCGCTGACCCAGATCACCCGCGACGACACCTTCGTCCAGACCCTCGTCGACGAAGGTCGCATCACCGCCGAACAGGCACACACCCATCCGCAACGCTCGCTGATCATGCGCGCGCTCACCGGCACCGAGGTCGAGCCGACCCTGACGATGCGCGAGGCCCGCGCCGGCGATCGGTACATGCTGTGCAGCGACGGCCTGTCCGACGTCGTGACCGAGGAGACCCTCGCCGAGACCCTGGGGTCCATCGCCGACCCCAAGGAGTGCGCCGACCGTCTCATCGAACTCGCGCTGCGCGGCGGCGGCCCGGACAACGTCACCGTCGTCCTCGCCGACGTCGTCGACACCGAGTACGGCGACTCGCGCCCGATCGTCGGTGGCGCTGCCGGCGGCAACGAGGAGATCTACACGCCCGACCCGGCGACCGCCGCGGGACGGGCGGCAGCACTTCGCCCGCCCCCCGCCGAACCGCAGCGCCCGACGGTGCTGACCGAGGACGAGCCCGCCGCCAAGCACAAGAGCAAGTACCGTCGCTGGATCGTCGCCGGTGTCGTGCTGACCGTGGTGGCTGCGCTGGTCGTCGGCGTCTTCGTTGTCCGCTCCGTCGTCCGCAGCAACTACTACGTGGCCGCCGACGACAGCGGCGACGTGCTCGTCTACCAGGGATCACCGGAAAAGGTGTTCTTCCTCTCGATGAGCAACCCGGTGCAGCGCGTCTGCGTCGAGGACCTCGATCAGACCGAACCGAGCTACACGTTCATCTCCTACGACGACGGCACCTGCGAGTTCCCCCTCAACGTCGACGACCTGGTGTCGGGGCCGGCGCAGTCGGTCAAGAACGTGATGATCCGGAACAAGAGCGAGCAGCAGATCCAGGGCGTCGTCACCGACGAGCTGACCTTCCGATGCGACAACGCGCCCTCGTCGGCAACGCCCGCACCGACTCCCCCGCCACCGGCACCGTCGGAGTCCACACCGAGCACCGACCCGTCCGCGCCCGCACCACGCGCCACCGCGGCGCCCGCACCGGGAATCCCGCAGCAGGGTGCGACCGAGTCGGTGGCTCCGCCCACCGGCAACGCCGGACCTTCCGCCACGCCCGCACCTGATCAGGACGCCGGCACGAGTTGCCGGCAGCAGGTGAGATGACTCAAGCCGCGCCCGCACCGCACGCCCCGCCACGCCAACCCGCCACGAGCACCGGTCGCAACGCCGAACTGCTGCTCCTGGTGTTCGCCATCGGTCTGGTGACGGTGGCGTTGCTCATCGTCCAGGCCGCCCAGGGTCAGAACCTCACCTGGGACATCCTCAAGTACGTGGCCGCCTACACCGGGCTGTTCGGTGTCGCCCACCTCGTGGTCCGACGCTATGCACCCCACGCCGATCCGATCATGCTGCCCGTCGTCGCCGTCCTGAACGGCCTGGGGCTGGTGCTGATCCACCGGCTCGACCTCGGTACGGGCAACACCGGGGAGTCGGTGAACGCCACCGAGGCGACCCGCAACGCCGACCAGCAGTTGCTGTGGGCGGTGCTCGGCATCGTGGCGTTCTCCGCGGTCCTCATCCTGATCCGCGATCACCGCACGCTGTCGCGCTATGCCTACACGCTCGGCCTCGGCGGACTGGTCTTCCTGATCACCCCGGCGATCCTGCCCAGCGCGTTCTCGGAGATCAACGGTTCGAAGAACTGGATCATCACACCGTTCTTCTCGATCCAGCCCAGCGAGTTCTCCAAGATCCTGATCATCATCTTCGCCGCGGCGGTGCTGGTGTCGAAGCGCGACCTGTTCATCACGGCCGGTCCGCACGTGCTCGGCGTCGACCTGCCGCGCGCCCGCGACCTCGGTCCGCTCCTGGCCGCCTGGGCGATCGCCATCGCCGTGATGGTGGTCCAGAAAGACCTGGGTACGTCGCTGCTGATCTTCGCGACGATCCTGACGATGCTCTACGTGGCCACCTCACGTGTCGAATGGCTGGTGCTGGGCATCGGGTTGTTCGCCATCGGCGCGGTGTTCGCGTGGTCGATCTTCTCGCACCTGCAGACACGTGTCTCGGTGTGGCTGGATCCCTTCGCGGACTTCGACGGCTCGGGTTACCAGATCGGGCAGAGCCTGTTCGGCCTGGCCACGGGCGGACTGTTCGGCACCGGCCTCGGTTCGGGGCGGCCCAACATCGTGCCGTTCGCCAACACCGACTTCATCATCTCGACCATCGGTGAGGAGCTCGGCCTGGCCGGCCTCACCGCGATCCTCCTGCTGTACATGATCTTCATCCACCGCGGACTACGGACCGGCATCGCCGTACGCGACAGCTTCGGCAAACTCCTGGCGACCGGACTCGCGTTCACCATCGCGATGCAGATCTTCGTCGTCGTCGGCGGCGTCACCAAGCTGATCCCGCTGACCGGTCTCACGACCCCCTTCCTGTCCTACGGCGGGTCGTCGCTGCTGGCCAATTACATCCTGGTCGCGCTGCTCATCCGGATCTCGAACGCCGCGCGCGAACCCGATCCCGGCAAGAAGCGGCCCGCGGCCAAGCCCGTCGAGGCACTGCCCACGCAGGTGGTGAAGCGCCGGTGAACAAGCCGATCCGCAATGTGTCGATGGCGGTGATCGTGATGATCATCGCGCTCCTCGCGAACGCCACCTATGTGCAGGTCTTCAAGGCCGACGCGCTGAAGACCGACACCCGCAACAACCGGGTGCTGCTCGACGAGTACTCCCGCCAGCGCGGTCTGATCACCACCGCCGACGGCACGGTCATCGCGCTGTCGGTGCCGATCGACAGCCGCCTGAAGTTCCTCCGTCAGTACCCGCGGGAGGGCGCCGAGGCCTTCGCCCCGGTCACCGGTTACTACTCGTTCCAGTACCTCGCCAGTCAGATCGAGCACTACGAGAACAGCATCCTGAACGGATCCGACGACCGGTTGTTCGGCCAGCGGTTCATGGACATGTTCTCCGGCCGCGACCCACGCGGCGGCAACGTCGTCACGACCATCAACCCGAAGGTCCAGCAGGCCGCCTACCAGGCGATGCTCAACGGCCCGTGCGACGGACCGTGCCGGGGCGCCGTCGTGGCCCTGCAGCCGAACACCGGGAAGATCCTCGCGATGGTCTCGACCCCGAGCTACGACCCCAACAAGCTCGCCAGCCACGACCAGGAGGTCCGCGAGGGCAGCTGGGAGGCGTGGAACCGCCCCGGTGACACCGCGCAGCCGATGCTGAACCGCGCGATCAGCCAGCTGTACCCACCGGGATCGACCTTCAAGGTCGTGACGTCGGCCGCCGCCCTGCGCGACAACATCACTCCCGGCATCCGTCTCACCGCCGCGCCGACCTTCCCGCTGCCCGGCACCGATGTCTCGCTGCCGAACTACGGCGGCGAGACATGCCCCGGGTCGTCGGGCGGAACCGTGTCACTGGAGACGGCGTTCAAGTACTCGTGCAACACCGCCTTTGCCGAACTGGTGACCGAGAAGATGTCCGACGCGATCCCGAAGTTCACCGAGACCGCGAGCCTCTTCGGCCTCGATCAGCCGGGCCCCGACATCCCGATGCCCGTCGCCGACTCGACTGTCGGACAGATCCCGTCCTTCGACGTCCTCGCGCAGGCCTCGATCGGGCAGCGTGACGTCCGGCTCACCCCGCTCCAGAACGCGATGATCGCCGCGACCGTGGCGAACGGAGGTGTGCGCATGCAGCCGTACCTGGTGGACAAGTTGCAGGCCGCGGATCTGCGGACGCTGCAGACCACCCCGCCGACCACGGCCAACAAGCCGATCACGCCCGAGCAGGCCGCCGAGCTGACGTCGATGATGATCGAGTCGGAACGGTCGACGGCCGGCGCGGGCGGTCCGGTGTCGATCGCGTCGAAGACCGGAACGGCGGAAAGCGGGTCGAGTACGGACACCCCGTTCTCCTGGTACATCGCCTTCGGGCCGTCGTCGAACGCGCAGATCGCGGTCGCCGTCGTGGTGGAGAATGGACAATTCGGTGCGGACTCGGTCGGCGGAACCGTCGCGGCGCCGATCGGACGAGAAGTGATCAACTCACTGGTGGGAGGTGGCAGTCGATGACCCTGCAGAACGGCACCACCATCGGCGATCGGTATCGGCTCATCCGCCTGATCGCCACGGGCGGTATGGGACAGGTGTGGGAGGCGCTCGACACGCGTCTCAATCGACGTGTCGCGGTGAAAGTCCTCAAGGCCGAGTACACCAGCGACCCGGAGTTCATCGCCCGGTTCCGCGCGGAGGCACAGACCACCGCCAAGCTGAACAACCCGGGGATCGCGAACGTCTTCGACTACGGCGAGACCCCGGACTACAACGGCGGCGATCCGCTGGCGTATCTGGTGATGGAACTCGTCGACGGCGAACCGCTGAACTCGGTGATCTCCCGGCTGGGCCGGCTGTCGCTGACCAACACGCTCGACATGCTCGAGCAGACCGGGCGCGCCCTGCAGGCCGCGCACAACCAGGGTCTCGTGCACCGCGACGTCAAACCCGGCAACATCCTGATCACGCCGGTCGGCCAGGTGAAGATCACCGACTTCGGTATCGCCAAGGCCGTCGACTCCGCCCCGGTCACCAAGACCGGGATGGTCATGGGGACGGCGCAGTACATCTCCCCGGAGCAGGCGACCGGTGACGAGGCGACCGCGGCGTCGGATGTCTACTCGCTCGGAGTCGTCGGTTACGAGGCGCTCACCGGCCGGCGGCCGTTCCTCGGCGACGGCGCGATCACCGTCGCGATGAAACACATCCGGGAGTCGCCGCCCCCACTGCCGTCGAACCTGCCGTCGGGTGTCCGCGAACTCATCGAGATCACGATGGCCAAGGATCCGCGGCAGCGTTACGCCAACGGCGGCGAGTTCGCCGACGCGGTGGCCGCCGTACGCGCCGGGCGCCGTCCGCCTCGTCCGGGGGCGATCGCCGGTGCCGCTGCGGGAGCAGCGGGTGCCGCGGCGCTCGGTGCCGCGGTCGCACGTGGCGCCACGCCACCGACCGGAGCCGCGTCGCGACCGATGACACCCCGGCCGACGTCCCGCACCGCGGTCGCGCCACCACCGCCGGACAACAGCTGGACGACCGGGCAGAAGGTCCTCGCCGGCATCGCGGCCGCCCTGCTTGTCGGCGCCATCGGACTCATCGGGTTCTATCTGGTGAACAGTGGGAACGGTGGGGCGGCGACGCCACCCCCATCGTCGTCGCCGACGGTCACCGAGACCACGACGACCGATGCACCGACCGAAGAGACCGACGAGCCGACCACCACCCGGCGCACGACTCGCACGACGACGAGCGAAGAGACCACGACCACCAGCGAGACGAGCGAGGAGACGACCACACTCGCGCCGTCGGGACCCCCCGACTCGCCGCCGGATCCCGGTGCCGCCACCGGAACCCCGTGCTTCCCCGGCGTGCCGTTCTCACCGTTGTGCTGATGGACAGCTGTACTGGAGACAACCGTGCCGGGGCACCCGCAGTGCCTGTGTGCCGAATGTCTCCGACCGAGAAGTTTCCGACCGATATGTTCTGATCTGAGATCCTGAGGGGCGAACCACCGAGGCCGATGTCGACACCACACCACCTCTCCGACCGCTACGAACTCGGCGAAACGCTGGGTTTCGGTGGCATGTCCGAGGTGCACTACGCGCGCGACCTGTTGCTGCATCGCGACGTCGCGGTCAAGGTGCTGCGTGCCGACCTCGCCCGTGATCCGTCGTTCTACCTCCGCTTCCGTCGCGAGGCGCAGAACGCGGCGAAGCTGAACCACCCCACGATCGTGCAGGTCTTCGACACGGGCGAGGCCGAGACCGACGACGGTCCGCTGCCGTTCATCGTGATGGAGTACGTCGACGGCGACACCCTGCGAGATGTGTTGCGCGCCAACGGTCCGATCTCTCCGCGACAGGCGATGACCTGGATGGCCGACGTCGCGGCCGCCATGGACTTCTCGCACCGGAACGGCATCGTCCACCGCGACATGAAGCCGGCGAACGTGATGATCGACAAGTCCGGAGCCGTGAAGGTCATGGACTTCGGCATCGCTCGGGCGATGAGCGACGCGACGTCGACGATGACCCAGACGTCTGCGGTGATGGGAACAGCGCAGTACCTGTCTCCGGAGCAGGCCCGCGGCATCAAGGTCGACCCGCGCAGCGACATCTACTCGATGGGGTGCGTGCTCTTCGAGCTCCTCACCGGTGAGCCGCCGTTCACGGGTGATTCGCCGGTGGCCGTCGCACATCAGCACGTGCACGAGGATCCGCCGTGGCCGTCGCACGTCCGCCCCGAGATCCCGCGCGAACTCGACTCCGTCGTCCTCAAGGCGATGAGCAAGAACAAGGACAACCGCTATCAGTCGGCCGCCGACCTGCGCGCCGACCTGATCCGGGTTCTCGCCGGCGGTAAGCCATCGGCGCCGATGCTGCTGTCAGACGAGGAGCGCACCGAGTTCATCGACACCGGGCCGCGCCGCCCGACCCGCGCGGAGACGACAGGTCCGCGCCGCGCGATCCCCGCCCGCACCGCGAACGGCAACGGCGGTACTCACCGCCGCGACGACGAGGACGAGGACGGGAAGACACCTCGACGCCGGTCTCGGCTGCTCATGGCCGGCGCCCTGGCCGTCGTGGCCTTGCTCGTCGGCACCCTGTTCCTGTGGTCGCCGTGGAGTTCGGGGTCGGCACCGCAGGAATCGGTCCCGGCGGTCTCGGGCCTCAGTTCCGACGACGCGCAGGCCTCGCTCGAACGAGCCGGCTTCGAGGTCCGCGTTCTCGAAGAACCCAGCCTCGACGTCGGCGCGGGTCTCGCCACCCGGACGACCCCGGGCGAGGGCGTGATGGCGGCCGAGGGCTCCGAGATCGCGCTCTACATCTCGACGGGTCCCCAGCGCGTGCGGTTGCCGTCGGATCTGGTCGGCAAGACACCCACGGAGGCCCTGGACTCGCTCAAGGTCCTGGGGTTCACCAATGTGCGCACCGACCGGGTGGACTCGTCGGCCGAGATGAAGGACAAGGTCGTCTCGACCGCCCCGGCAGTCGGCACCGAGGTGCCGGTCAACGGCGCGGTCGTCGTCAACGTGGGCAACGGACCGCGCGAGGTCACGGTTCGCGACGTCGTCGGCATGTCCGAGGATCGGGCACGGTCGGTGCTGGAAGAGCTCGGCATGATGGTCGTGGTCGTCGCCGCCGACTCCGACCGTCCGGCCGGAGAGGTCATCTCCACGTCACCGGGTCCGGGCTCGACCGCCGAACAGGGCAGCACCGTGCAGATCAGCGTGTCGCGCGGGAATCTCTTCACCGTCCCGAACCTGCGTGGCAAGACGCCCGCCGAGGCACAGACCGAGCTCGAGCGGGCCGGGTGGGAGCGGTCCACCCTGACGCGCCAGACCCGCAACGTCCCGCTCGGCAGTCCCGACGACGGTCGCGTCGTCGGACAGGAACCGAATCCCGGGTCACAGACCCGCAAGAGCGGTTCGATCACGATCATCGTCGGCCAGGCGAGTCTGCTCCCCAACTGAGGAGCCGCATTCTCTGCTGGTTGAGCCGGCACCGAGCGCAGCCGCCGGGCCGAGCAAGCGACGAAGGAGCGCGTCGAGGTCGAAGAGCCGAATGTTCTGCTGGTTGAGCCGGCACCGAGCGCAGCCGCCGGGCCGAGCTAGCGACGAAGGAGCGCGTCGAGGTCGAGGAGCCGAGTCGAAACCACCTCGTCGACCCCACTGCCCGGGTCAGCCGATCGCGGTCGCCATCTCCGCTTCGAGGGCGGACACCCGGGTCTCGTCGATCTCGATCCCACACGTCTTGAGCCAGTTGGCGAGCATCCGGTGACCGCCCTGGGTCAGGACGCTCTCCGGGTGGAACTGGACGCCGTGGATGGGCAGTTCGCGGTGTGCCATCGCCATCACGATGCCCGACTCGGTGCGGCCGGTGACGACGAGTTCGTCGGGGATCGTCTCGGGCAGCACCGTCAGCGAGTGGTAGCGGGTGGCGGTGAACGGATCCGGAAGCCCTTCGAGAACGCCTGCGTCGTCGTGGAAGACGAGTGAGGTCTTGCCGTGCAGGAGTTCGGGTGCGCGGTCGACGGTGCCGCCGAACGCCGCCCCGATCGCCTGGTGGCCCAGGCACACTCCCAGCAGCGGTAGTTCTTCCTCGGCGGCGACGCGGACCATCGGCATCGTCGCGCCGGCGCGCTGCGGGGTACCGGGGCCGGGGCTCAGGAGCACGCCGTCGAATCCGGCGACCGCCTCGCGCAGACGGTCGGGGTCGGCCGGGGAGAGTTGCGGGTCGTCATTGCGCCACACGACGGCCTCGACGCCGAGCTGGCCGAGGTACTGGACCAGGTTGTAGACGAAGCTGTCGTAGTTGTCGACCACCAGAATGCGACTCACGCGAGAAAGGCTACCGCCGAAGCGGGTGCTCGGCGTCGGCGACCTGGTGAGATACCGTAGATCTCGAGTGTTTGCCAGTGGCGGGGACGTGTGTTGTCGCCCCGCTCGCGTACGACCGCTCCGGCGGTGCCGCACAACAGAGGAAGTCATGCCGAAGTCAAAAGTCCGGAAGAAGACCGATTACACGATCAACCCGGCCAGCCGGACGCCGGTCAAGGTCAAGGCCGGCCCTTCGAGCACCATCTACGTAAGCGTCATGCTCGGCCTGATGGTGCTGGGTCTCGCCTGGCTCGTCGTCTACTACCTGGCCGCAACCCCCACCGCGTACGGCGGCGAGGGCCAGGTCCTGCACTGGATGGCCGAGCTCAACTCGTGGAACTTCCTGATCGGCTTCTCGCTGATGGTGGCGGGCCTGTTGATGACGATGCGTTGGCGGTAGGCGTCGTCGGTCGTTCGCGTGTCGAAGCCGCTGAGCTGCCGAAACACACGCGTGTAAGTTATCCACACTGTGGAAATCACATGTGTGTAAGTCATCCCCACTGTGAGTAACTCCTGTGGATAACTCTGACAACTCCTACACACATGCCTGGGCGACCCCCGTCGGCGCCGGCCTCGCCGGGTGCCTCGGCGGTGTCGTGCTGGTCGGGGCGGCCGTGGTCGTCGCCGGGGATCCCGCCGGGTCGGTCCTGATGGGCGTCGCCGGGATCCTTCTTCTCGCACTCGGTGCCTACACGCTGCTGGTGCGTCCCCGGCTGGCCGTCTCGTCCGGCCCGTCGCCCGTCCTGATCATCCGAACGCTGCGCGGGCCGCGGGCGTATCCCCGCGAACGCGTCGAGCGGATTCGCGTGCTGTCCATCCGCCGGGTCGGACGCCGCGTCGGACAACTCGAGATCGACGTGCTCGACGACGAGGCAGCCGCATCGCCGTCGCACCGTGACGGCTTGGGTCCGCGCGACGACACCCGCCTGGTCGTGCTCAGCCGCTGGGACCTCGGCACCGACCTGCCGACCGTGGTCGACGCGCTGCGTGAGGCGGGATTCGTCGTCGACGAGGGGTAGAGGTCCCAGGACCCAGGGTCGGGTCACCGTGTGGGCAGACGCTCTGAAACCCACCCTCGGGAAGGCGGCTGCAAGCAATGCGCCAGCGAAGGGCCGGTGAGGGGCGGTTTTCAGGCCGGCTCAGCGGATGTAGATCAGCCCGTCGTAGGCAACACCTGCGCCGATGCCGAGGCCGAGAGCGAGCACGAACAGGGCGGCGAGCGCGATCCAGCCCACCCGGCTCGCGGTCTGCGGATCTCGACGACCCGCGGGGAGCACCGCGTCGGGTAGATAGACGATGGCCGCGGTGGCGGCCGCGCCGAAGACGAGCCCGCCGAGATGCCCCAGAACCGAGATCCCGGGGAGCGAGAACGACAGCACGACGTTGAACCCGATGATGAGCAGCACCGGGACCGGGGACACACGGGCTTTGAGGATGATCACGAGCATCGCGCCCATGAGGCCGTAGATGGCCCCGGACGCACCGGCGGTCAGGGCGCGGTCGTTCTCGAAGAGCATGACCGCGGCGCTGCCGCCGAGCAGGGCGATCACGTACACGGCCAGGTAGCGGCCGATCCCGAGCGCGAGTTCGAGGTCGCGGCCCAGGATGTAGAGCGAGAGCATGTTGACGGCCACGTGCATGACGCTGAAGTGCAGAAAGCCCGCGGTCAGCAGACGCCAGTACTCACCGGCCGCGACGTCGCTCTTGAGGAGGTCGCCGGCACTGAAGATCGACGCACCGCCCGGGTCACCGACCCCGGCCTGGAGAACGCACAGCGCGAAGATCAGCAGGTTCACCGCGATGAGCGCATAGGTCGCGTAGGGCTGCGTGGGCGCGGTGCGCGTCGGCGCCATCCTGCGGACGCCACCCCTGGGGCCGCCGAGTGACGGCGACCGCTGCACTCCGTCGTTGCGGAGACAGTCCAGACAGTGCTGGCCGACCGCAGCCGGGCGCAGACACTCGGGACATGCCGGACGCCCGCACCGGCTGCATGACAAGCCGGTGGGACGGTCGGGATGCCGGTAGCACACCGCCCGCTGCGGGGCGGCGTGCTCCGGAGAGGTCAGTTGACCTCGATCTTTTCGATGACGACCTCGTCGAGCGGCCGGTCGCTGCGGTCGGTCGAGGTGGTGGCGATCGCGTCGACGACCTGCTGCGACGCCGGATCGGTGATCTCACCGAAGATGGTGTGGCGACGGTTGAGGTGCGGGGTCGGGCCGACGGTGATGAAGAACTGCGAACCGTTGGTGCCCGGCCCGGCGTTGGCCATCGCGAGCAGGTACGGACGGTCGAACTGCAGTTCCGGGTGGAACTCGTCACCGAACTGGTAGCCGGGGCCACCCATGCCGGTCCCGGTCGGGTCGCCGCCCTGGATCATGAACCCGGAGATGACGCGGTGGAACACGGAGCCGTCGAAGAACGGGCCGGAGTTGCCGCCGGACGCGTTGGGCTTGCTGTATTCCTTGCTGCCGTCGGCCAGGCCGACGAAGTTCTCGACGGTCTTCGGCGCGTGGTTCGGGAACAGGTCGACCTTGATGTCGCCGCGGTTGGTGTGGATGACTGCGGAGGTTTTCTGTGTAGTCACACCTCCATCCAACCACTTACACCCGGTCCGATGGTCGGGAGACGGCCGCGAGGTGCGCAAATGCGCCGGGCCGGGGTGGCAGCTGTGGGCACCGGCTGGCAGTCTTGAGCCCATGTCCAAGAACTACCTCTTCGCCGCGCTGGGTGTGGTCGTCGCATCCGTCACCGCCGTCGTCGCCGTCGGCTCGCTGCGTCGCGCACGACGCGTGGTGGCCCCGGTGTCCCCGACCGTCCCGCGGATCGAGGAGGTGCGCGAGGCGCTCGCCGAGAGCACCGAGACGCAGGCGTCGTGACCCGCCGCGGCCGCCTCGGCACCGGCCGCATGTCATGCACGGGTAATTTGGACTCGTGACCTCAGACGACGAGCGCTCCCCGAACCCGCCGCCGGGGTCCGGCGGCGCTGACGACCGGACCCGCGAGTCGTGGTCGACGCCCGAGAGCTCCGCGCCGACGAGCAATCCCGCGCCGTGGGAACGGGCTCCGGCACGGCCCGTCAGCGCGCCCCCGCACGGGACGGACACTCCCGGCGCCGGCCGTCCGGCGCCGGGCGGCGGATTCACCCCGCCTCCGGGCGGTCGCCCGCAAACCCGCCC
>NZ_JAKRFE010000024.1:0-50538 GCF_022348225.1 Gordonia sp. McavH-238-E | reverse complement strand
CACCCCGGGCCCCTACGGAGACGGGTCGTGAGGTGGGGGGGTGACCACCCCCCCCGCCACACCCGGCTCTGCCCCCCGTCCTGAAGCCTCGACCCCCCGAATCCCGCACCCCTCACGCGCGTGAGATCCGTCCGCGCCGAACGAATGAGTACGCCACATGGGCCAGTTCCTCCAGTTCGTCTTCCTCGGACTATCCGCCGGTGCCATCTACTCGGTGCTCGCGTCGTCCCTCGTGGGCATCTATGCCGCCACCGGCATCATCAACTTCGCGCAGGGCGCCATCGGCCTGTACTCGGTCTACCTCGTCGCGGCGCTACGCACCGACGGCAGTCTCGTCCTGCCGATCGGCACCCTGCAACTCGGCAGTGAATCCGAGCCCACGTCAATGGAACTCGCGCTGGTGCTCGGTGTACTCAGCGCGGTGGTCTGGGCGCTGCTCGCGCATGTGCTCATCTTCCGGCCGCTACGCTCGGCTCCGGTGCTCGCACAGGTGGTCGCCTCCGTGGGCCTCATGCTCTTCATCCAGGCCCTGGTGCATCTACGTTTCGAGACCGAGAACCTCTTCGCGGAGGCGATCCTGCCGGAGAACACCATCGACATCGCCGGTGCGGTCGTGAACGTCTCGGATCTGATCCTGGCCGGTGTCGCCATCGTCATCTCCCTCGTCCTCTGGGCCTACTTCCGCCTCACCACCCTGGGCGTCGCGACTCGCGCCGGGTCCGAAGATGAACTGGCGGCGCGACTCTCGGGCTACTCCCCCGACCGCCTCGCGGGCATCGTGTGGGCATTGACGGGAGCGGCCACCGGACTCATCGTCGTGCTCGCGTCGTACACGATCGGACTCACCGAGACCAGCTACACCTTCTTCGTCATCCCGGCGCTGGCAGTCGCGCTCGTCGGCCGGCTCACCTCCTTCGGGATCGCGTGCGCCGCAGGCCTCGTCCTGGGCGCCTTCCAGTCGGTGATCACCTGGCTCACCACCAAGGACTGGTGGCCCGAATGGGCGCAGGCCGGCCTCGGCGACGCCGTCCCGTTCATCATCGTCGTCGTCGCCCTCTTCCTCCTCGGCGGTCGTATCCCGTCCCGCGGTTCGCTCGGCGAGGTGCGGATGCCCGCGGTCCGCATCCCACGCATCCGGGTGATCCCGACGGTCGTCTGCATCGCCGTCGTCGTCGCGGCCATCCTGGTCACCTCCGGCAGCTGGCGTTTCGGCGTCGTCACCTCGGTGATCCTCAGCCTCATCGCCCTGTCCCTGGTGCTGCTCACCGGTTATCTCGGCCAGATCTCGCTGGCCAGCATGGCGTTTGCCGGTGCGGCCGGTTTCGCGCTCTCGAAGCTGACCACCAACTGGGACGTACCCTTCCCGTTCAGCATGATCTTCGCGGCGCTGATCGCGACCGGTCTCGGCGTACTGGTGGGCGTACCCGCACTGCGGATCCGAGGCGCCCAGCTCGCCGTCGTGACATTGGCGGCGGCACTGGCGATCCAGAGCTTCGTCTTCAACAACCCGGCCATCACCTCCTTCGAGGGCAACCTCATCGCGGACCCGACGATCTTCGGCATCGACCTCGGTGTGCGCGATGGCACCAACCTCGTCACGATCCGGTTCTCGCTGATGGTCCTCATCGTCGTCGCGATCGCGACCCTGGTGGTGCTGCGCTTCATGGGTGGCTCCACCGGCCGTGCCTTCCTGGCCGTACGGTCCAACGAGCGCGCGGCGTCGTCGGTCGGGATCAACGTGGCCGCGACCAAGTTGCTCGGTTTCGCGCTGTCGGCGTTCCTCGCCGGCATCGGTGGCTGTCTCATCGGCTACAGCCGGGGCCAGCTGTCGGCCGGCTCGTTCACGGTCATGATCGGACTCACCCTGCTCGCGATGACCTACGTCGGTGGCATCACCTCGTTCGCCGGCGCGGTTCTCGCCGGCATCATCGGACCGCTGGGCGTGGGCTACGTGTTCCTCAACCAAACCCTCAGTCTCGGTGAGTACTACGAGCTCTTCGCGGCCGGCAGCCTGCTGCTGATGGCCGTGCTGAACCCGGTCGGCGTCGCCGGTGCGATGTCGGAGTTCGGCGAGCGGATACGCGCACACCGCCACCGACCGCCGCCCCATCCGGAAGCCCCGGGGGCGGCCCAGAACGCACCGGAGGGCGCACATGTCTGAGTCGACACTCGACAAGCCGGCCACGGCGACGACACTTCTCGAGACCGGTGGACTGTCGGTCCGGTACGGCGGCGTCAGCGCCAATTCCGACATCGACATCTCGGTCGCAGCAGGCGAGATCGTCGGGCTGATCGGCCCCAACGGCGCAGGCAAGACCACGTTCGTCGACGCGGTCACCGGGTTCACGAAGGCCACCGGCACGGTGTCACTGCGCGGGGAGCGACTCGACAAGGCGAGCCCGCATCGCCGACGCCGGGCGGGTATGGCCCGGACATGGCAGGCAGGCGAACTGTTCACCGATCTGACCGTCGCCCAGAACCTCGCCGTGGCAGTACAACCCGTCGGCCTGCGGGCCATGCTCGCCGACGTCGTCAACGGGTCCCGACCCCCGGCCGACGTCATCTCCTCGGCGCTCGAACTCGTCGGCCTGGCCGATGCCGCCGATCAACTCCCCGGCGAGCTGACCCTCGGGCAGCAGAAACTCGTGGGCGTGGCCCGCGCGCTGGTCGGCGGGACCCAGCTCGTCCTGCTCGACGAACCGGCCGCCGGGCTCGACACCCACGAGAGCCGCGACTTCGGCATCGAACTCCGTCGGATCGCCGCGACCGGCATCGGCATCCTGCTCATCGACCACGACATGTCCCTGGTGCTCGACGTGTGCGACCGTCTGTACGTGCTCGACTTCGGTCGTGTCATCGCCAGCGGACCACCGGCCGCCATCCAGGACGATCCCGCGGTGATCTCGGCCTACCTCGGCAGCCCCGAGGTGGACCCGGATGCGGTCGTCGATCCACCTGTTCCGCCGGCCGGCCCGTCCGGTGGGGGCATCGACACCGAACGACCGTCAGACATCGGCCCGACCGGGCACGCCCCGAAGGAGACGCCATGAGCACGCACGCCGAGTCGTCGTCCACGCCGAACGGGCCGGGATCGACGACACCCGACCCGGCCGCACCGGTGCTGGAGATCGACCAGATCACCGTCGGCTACGGCGGGGTCCCTGCCGTCCGCGGTCTCAGCGCGTCCGTCCGGCCGGGCGAGATCCTGGCCCTGCTCGGCCCGAACGGGGCCGGCAAGACGACGAGCCTCCTCGCCGCGGTCGGTGCGCTCGGCCTGATGTCGGGCACGGTCACCGCCCTGGGCGATCCGATCGACCGCCGGATCGAACGCAATGCGCGTCGCGGGGTGACTCTGGTACCCGACACGCGCGGGGTGTTCCACCGGCTGTCGGTGTCGGACAACCTCCGTCTCGCCAGACGTCGCAACGGACCCGACCTCGACACCGCCTACCAGTACTTTCCCAAACTCAAGACGATGCGGGGGCGGCGCTGCGGCAATCTGTCCGGTGGCGAACAGCAGATGCTGGCGCTCGCCAAGGCGCTGCTCGCAAATCCGAGAGTGCTGCTCATCGACGAACTGAGCCTCGGTCTGTCCCCGGTCGCGGTCCAGGACCTGCTGCCCCGCTTGCGGTCGATCGCCGACGAACACCAGATGGCGGTCGTCCTCGTCGAGCAGCACATCGACCTGGCGCTCGGCATCGCCGACGCCGCGATCGTGCTCCACCACGGTCGTGTCGCACTCTCGGCGCCCGCAGGCGAACTCCGCAGTCGCCGAGACATGGTCGAGGCGGCCTACTTCGGCCGCACCGTCGACGATCTCGCCTCCTAGGCCGCACGACGAGCAGAGGCGCAGGACGAGACGAACGGGGACCGGACGACGTGGCCGTCGGAGACGAGAACGATCCGGTGCGGACGGATGCCGACACCGCACGACCCCCACGCAACACACGCAACCGGCCCACCGACGACGAATTGCTCGACGCCGCGTGCGCGGTCATCGCCGAGGTCGGTGCCGAACGCGCCACGATGACCGCCATCGCCGAACGCGGCGGCACCACCCGGGTGACCCTGTACGCGCACTTCGACTCCCGCGACGAGCTGGTCAATCGCGTGATGACCCGCGAACTCGACACCTTCACCTCGTTCATGTTCGAGGTGTACGACGCGAGTGTGAACATGCCCTACGGGGCCCGTGCCCGCCATTCGGTGCTCGCCTTGTTCGACTACGCCCGACGCCACCCGGAAGGCCTGCGCGTCCTCATCGGTCATCGGGAGGGCGGCAGCGACCGCCGGCTCTATGCCGCGCTCGAACCCCGGATCGCCGCACGCCTGCGTGACAACTACGCCGAACGCGGGGCGCGGATCGCCGCCAGTGCGGACACCCTCGCCTCGCTCCTGCTGGGCATGAGCCTCGACGTCGCGCACCGCGCGCTCATCGTCGACGGCGCCGGCGTCGACGAGGCCTGCGACCTCGCGATCACCGCGACCCTCGCCGTCCTCCGCGACGTGCGCCCGGAACAGCTGCGGGCGCTCGACGAGTCACTCGGCGGGCGCTGACGACCGGATCGATCACCCCAGCCATCGTCCCGCCCGGCGGCTGTGCGCCGCCTTCGTGCCCGACGGCAGCCGATCGTAGGCCCGCGCGAGGAAGTTGGAGCGCGCGTTGGCCTCGAAGACGTCCCGGTGGTCGCGCACGAACGTCCAGTAGAGCCCGTCCCAGTCCTCGGCCCAGTCCCCGGCCGGGATGTCCGACATCTTCTTCAGGTAGTTGCTACCCGAGACGTAGGGCTTGGTGGTGATCGCCTCGCCCGCCGCGAACTGACTCATCGCGTACACGTTCGGGACCATCACCCAGTCGTAGGCGTCGACGAACATCTCCATGAACCACTCGTAGATCTCCTCGGGGTCGATACGGAGCAGGCACATCGCATTGCCGAGGACCATCAATCTCTCGATGTGGTGGGCATACCCGTGTTCGAGGACCCGCCGGATCACGAGATCCACCGGTTCGAGGCCGGTCTCCGCGGTCCACCACCCGTCCGGCAGCCGGCGATCGTGACCGAGGTGGTTCCGGCTGCGGAGGCCACGTCCGCGGATCTCATACGAGGCCCGCATGTACTCCCGCCAGCCGATCAGCTGCCGCACGAAACCCTCGAGGCCGGCCAGCGGGACGCGGTTTCGAGCGCCGACCTCCAGCGCCCTGGTCAGCACCGTGCGCGGACTCAACAGCCCGATGTTGAGGCCGGGCGTCAGCAGCGAATGGAAGACGAAGGGGTGCTCGGCGCTGATCGCATCCTCGTACGGACCGAACTCCGCGAACCGGTCGGCGAGGAACTGTTCGAGCATCGCCCGCGCCTCGTCGTGAGCCGTCGGCCACCCGAAGGCGTCCGCGTCGCCCGGGTTGTCGGGGAACGCATCCGACACCCAGGCGATCGCGGCGTCGACCTCCGGATGTCGCGCGGGCGGTGTCGGTTGCGGAACCTCGTGGCCCTTCGGCAGCTTCTTCCGGTTCTCGGAGTCGTAGCTCCACCGGCCGCCCTCCGGCTTGCCGTCGTCGTCGACGAGGATGCCGAGCCGCCGGCGCTGCCAGGTGTAGAACTGCTGCATCCGCGGCCGGCTGCCGCCGAAGAACTCCCGGAGCTGGCGACGGGTGGTCAGGAAGTTCGGGCTCTCGGCGATGTCGTCGGCCGCGAGCGGGCACCCGGCATGGTCGAAGGCCGCCAGCAGATCCCCGGACAGCCAGTCGTCGACGACGTCATAGAGGTGGATGGACGACGGCTTCCGACGCGACAGGTGGGCGACGAGTTTGTCGTGACTGGACTGCTGGGCGTCGGTCTCCAGGATGTCGACGTCGAAGCCCCGGTCCCGCAACCGATCGGCGAACCTGCGCATACTCGCCCGGTGCAGGACGAGCTTCTGTACGTGGAACCGGTACTGCCGGAACATGAGATCGTGTTCGACGAGAACGAAGCGGGTGCCGGGCTCCGCGTCGAGGTGTGATTCGAACAACTGATGCGGGAGCACCACCCGGACCACACCGCCGGACGGAACGGACATCGGCTCTCCTCTCTGCCTCCGCTGGTCGAGCGCCCCCAGCTGGTTGAGCTTGTCGAAACCACTCCGACGCACCCTCCACTCCCGACTTGGACGCGCCCCTCAAGGACCGGACAAGTCGACCCCAAGTTCGCACCAAGCGCCTGGCGACATCCTGTTGTCCATCACCCGATCACCACGATGAGCAGCCGAGACCGGGCATCCGCCCACTCCAGACGATAGGAACGACGATGTCGCGCAGCATCCCCAGCTATTCGCAAGCCTCCGCCGATCGGATTGCCGGACCCGGTGACGACGTGCCGCCCGTGGCCAGGCCCTTCTGGCAGTTGGGTCGGCGTGCCGCGGTGATCGCGGCCTGCGTGGGCTTCTCGGCGCTGGCGGCCTGCAGTGTCAGCGTCGGCACGCAGTCGATCGAGGAGGCCTCCGACATCGACGTGGGCGAGTGCCTGCAGATCGGCTCGGAGGCCGGCGAGGGCAAGGTCGAGGCGACGAAGGCCGACTGCGAAGGAACCGAGGGGCTGACCTTCTACGCCGCCGACAAGGTCAACACCTCGGCGGAGTGCGGCACCCCCAACACCTCTGCGCTCACGTTCGGTGAGGGCGACCAGAAGCTCTGCCTCACACCCAACTTCGCGGTCGACGCGTGCTACCAGATCCCGGTCAACGGCGGCAAGCTCGCCGACTACCGCGAGGTCGAGTGCAGCGCCTCCCCCGCGGTCAGCACCATCCTCGCCAAGACCGTCAGCCGGGGCGGGGATTCCCTCACCTGTACCGAGGACGAGACGAAATGGTCGTTCGCACAGCCTGTCTCGGTCGGCTACTGCCTGACCGAGGACGTCACCGCCGCCAGCCGCTTCGAGGGCTGATCGGCGCTCTGGGGTCCGGGCGCGGCGTCGACCAGGTCGTGGGTGACGCGGTAGTCCGTGCGCATCCGCGCCATCGCGACGTCCCGTGCGCGATAGGCTTTCTCGAGCCGAGTCCGCGCGCGTCGGGCTCCCCCGACCCGCTGCACCGACCCGGCCGCCGCGAGGACCGGCCCGACCCGGCTCAGGACATGCTTGAGCCGGCCGTCGGGAATCCGGAGCGCATCCGCGTCGGCGTCGCCGATGAAGACCCGCTGCAGGCCGTGCATCGTCGTCGCCGCAAGCCGATGTCGGAGCGCCGCCGGTCCGGGGAAGACCGCGGCCAGTTCCGGTACCAGGTAGTCGTCGGTCAGCGCGACGACGAAGTCCCGGTCATCGGGGCCCGGCCCCGGCGAGGTCAACCGGTAGAGGTCTTCGATGCGGACGTGGTCGGCCTCGCACACCGGGTTCAGCTCGGGACTCATGCCGACGACGTGCCCGACGTATCGCCACAGGTGGTAGATGTCGTCGAGTTCGCGGTCGGTGAACCGCACCCCGAGCTTGTGCATCGCGTCGATCGCGATGTGCCCGAACTCGGCGATCGTGAACGCCATGTACGGCTGCGGGATCGGCACGCCCCAGGCCTTCTCGTCCCAGTCCCCGCGTGTGAGCAGCATGTGGCGGACGTGCGCGTGGATCATCCGGACCCGTACCGTGTACGCGAAACCGGGTCCGTCACGACGCATCCCGCCGGGCGTGAGCACCTGACCCAGCCACTCACCGACCTCGACCGAGCGCACCGCCGGCTGTGACACATACCGTCCGGTGACCGCGAGCGGCTTGCCCGCGATCGTGTTACCCGCCCCGCGGACCAGCGAGGCCGCGCCGAGCACGATGCCCAGCGGCGCGGTGTTGACGACCAGCGCATCAGCCGCGCGGCTCATCCGGTCGTGATCGACCCAGTCGGGCTCGTCGTCGAGGAACCCGAACAATGCCCGCAGCGAGTCGGTGGCGTCGTCGACCGAGTCGATGCCGCTCTCCAGCGCCGCCCGCAGCACGGTCGTCGTGGGGCCGCCGGGCTGCCGGTCGGCGGCCACGGCGTCGGCGAGTGGGTCCGCGAGCCACATCTGGTCGAGCCAGTCACGGCCGGCCGTCCCGAACCGCTGTACGGCGAGGTCGATGTTCACGAGGTCGGCGGGCGCGGTCCGTTCCATCAATCCATGAGAACACGAGCAATCCTCACTTACCATTCACTTTTGATGGCATCGTCGACGAACTCGAAAAGTACAGCACTGCAACGACGCAGTGCGCCGAAACAGCAACGCGGCCGGGAGATGCGCCAGCGGCTGCTCACATCTACCCTCACTCTTTTGGAGCGTCGCCCCGGCCGCCGGCCGACGACCGCCGAACTCGCCGGCCACGCGCACGTGAGCATCGGGACGGTGTACCGCTACTTCGCCGACATGGACGCGATCGTCGAGGAGCTGCGCCTCGCCGCCGTCCACGACATCACCGCGACCCTCGCGAGCGGTATCGGCCGGGCGATGGACCAGCAACCGGACATCGCGATGGTCACGGTGGTCGAGACCCTGGTGTCGTCGTTCGAGTCGCACGCGCCGGTACTGCGTGCCTCACTCGAGATCGGCGAGCACGGCTTCGGCGACGCCTGGGCGGAGGTCGAGGGACCCCTCCTCCCGCTCGCGCGGATTCTGCCGTCGCGTCTGCGGCCCGACCTCGACGACCGGGCGATCGACGAACTGGTGTTCCTCACCATGGGCGCGACCGCCAGCCTGTGCCTGCGCATCGCGTTGCAGCGGCCGCGGGACGCCGACCGGGCGTCGCTCGTCGCGATGGCGGCGCGAATGCTGCTGGCGGCTTTCGATTCACCACCCGCCGATGCTGCCGGTTGAGGTCCGGGTCTCAGAGGCTGCGCTGTTCTGCGTACTCCGCCATCGCCGTTCGCTCCGCCTCGTGTTTGGGGTAGAAGAAGAACACCACGGCCGCACCGAGCAGGACGATGCCGGCCGCCGCGCCGTAGGCGTTCTTGTCACCCTGGACGAACGCGTCGCGGGCCGCACCGATGATCTGATCGGCATACTGCGGGTAACGCTCGGCCATGACCTCGGCACTCGAGAACGACTTCGTGAGCGCGGCTTCGGTCTGTTCGGTCACCTGGTCGGCCTGCGGTGAATCGGAGATGCTCTGCTGCAACTGTTTTGCGTAACCCGCCGTCAGGATCGCGCCGAGGGTGGACTGCAGGATCGCGCCGCCGAGGTCGCGTTGCAGATCGGACATGCTCGACGCCATCCCGGCGCGCTGCACCGGCACCGAACCGGTCAGCGACTGCGACGCCGGGGTGCCGGCGAGACCGACGCCCACCCCGACGAGGACGTAGACCAGGCCCACATGCCAGAAGTGGGCGTGCTCGTCCCAGGTGAGCATCGCGAGCACCAGGCCGACGACGATGAACGCGTAGCCCGACAGCAAGGTGAAGCGCGAACCCATGTTCTGCACCAGCTTTGCCGACCGTGGTGCCACGACGATCATGGCGGCCGCCGCCGGGAGGATCGTGGCGCCGGCCGCGAGGGTGGAGTATCCGAGCACGTTCTGCATGTACTGCTGCCCGATGAACATCGCTCCCATGAGCGTGCCGAACACGATCAGCCCGCCCACCGCCGCGACCCAGAAGGTCCGTCGGGACGCGATCCGTAGGTCGAACAACGGAACCCGCACCCGCAGCTGCCGCCAGACGAAGCCCGCGCCGGTGAGCAACGCGATCGCGGCCAGGATGTAGACCTGGAGTCGCTGATCGGAGTTGGGGGCGAAGTTGATCGCGAGCACGAGCGACCCCACCATCACGATGGACACGACGCCGCCCAGGTTGTCGACGACCGCGGCCTCGTCACCGTTGTCAGCGGGCACCAGCCGCCATGCGGCGAGCAGCGCGACGACGGCCAGCGGAAGGGTCACGAGGAACACCGAGTGCCACGACAGGACCTCGAGCAGAGCCCCGGACAGCACGGGCCCCAACGCCGAGATCGCACCGCCGAACGCCGACCACGCGGCGATCGCGCGGACGCGTTTCGGTCCCGACCACAGGGCGGTGATCACCGCGAGGGTGGTCGGGAAGGCCAGGCCCGCCGCGATGCCACCCACCAGGCGGGCGCCGAACAGGACCTCGACGTTGGGCGCGAACCCGGCGACGAGCGACGCCGGGATCGACAGGCACATACCGATGACGAGCATTCGCTTGCGGCCGTGCCGGTCTCCCAGCGCGCCGAAGTAGAGCACCGACGCCGCGAGGCCGAGCGAGTAGCCGACCGCGACCAGGTTCAGCTGCGTCGAACTCGCGTCGAGCGCCTTCCCGATGTCGGGCAGCGCGACATTCGCCACCGCGAGATTGATGTTGGCCACCCCGGCCACCAGGATCAGCGCGACCAGGATCGCTTTCGCCCGTTTCGGGGCCGTACCCGCCTCGACCACGGCCGTTGTCGACGTCATCGGGGAATCGTACGTGCGCGAGGACCATTGGGCCCGGGATCTCAGCGGACCGGGCACAAACCGGTCACGCGATCACGTTGCTGTTCGTCCCGGAGGCCGGGACGAACAGCAATGGGATCTCAGTGAGTCCGATCAGAGACAGACGCTGATGGTGGCCGGCCCGATCGGGATGCCGAAGCAGATCGCGACCGAACCGACAGCCTGGACGGGCTGCACCGGTTGCACGGCCGGCGCGGCCGAGGCCGTCGGCGCGGTGGCCAGACCGATCGCGCAGGCGGCACCGGCGGCGGCCACCCCGACAGACGTACGACGCATGATCCTGGACATGCTCATGAGCAGCTCCCCTCGAGCTCGAGTCCCCCCGGACAACCCTGCGGATGGGGTCAACACGCAGGTGATGGTGACTGCAGAGTCTACGCCTCGGCGCCCGCGTCGTACCCGTCCCGGAGGTCGGATCCCAGGAGAGGTCACAGGCTGATACGGAGACCGTCCCACTCGTGGTCGTGCATGAAACCCTCGGCGAGTCCGACGCGGTACTTGAGGCAGCTGCGGAGGATTCCGGCATACGCGAACGGGAGCATCAACGCCGGCTTCTGGTCGCCGGGAGACGTGACCACGTCGGACGCGCCGCGAAAGTCACGGACGAAGTCGCGCAGGGTCCGGTCCTTGCGCGACGAGGAGCGCCACCCGTAGAGCAGCATGCCCAGCCCGATCATCTTGTCGACGCCCGAGCCGGGGGTGATCGGCCCGTCGTCGGGGTCCCAGGTCCCGAGGAACGCGCGGTCGACTCCGTCCTCGGGCGTGAACATCATGATCCCGCTCGTCGCGCGCGGGTTGCATTCGATGCAGAACAGATCGGCGGCGTCCCCCGAACCGTTCCGGTCCTCGATGAAGTCGAATCCGATCTGGCCGGTGAAGTTCACCCGGCGGACGAAGTCACGGACCCAGCCGGCGATCTGCGGATGGTCCACCGATCGGAAGTTGAGGCACGAGCTGCCGTCGATGGCGTAGTCGACGGGGTAGGTGGCGTGCGCGTAGACGCGGCCCTCGTGGCAGACCGAATAGGTGCAGTAGTTGTTCCCCGACGCCCACTCCTGCGCGATCCACGGGTTCTGCTCGTCGTGCTCCAGCCACGTGAGCGGATCGCCGGGGGTCACCTTGTGGACCTTCTGCGACCCACGCGAATAACACCGCTTGAGCGCGAACGGCTGGGAGAAGTCGAGCGCTCCGACGTCTTCGGGACCGGTGACCCGCGCGAACTTGCGCGTCGGGATGCCCAGTTCGACGAGAAGCTCTTGGAAATCGTACTTGTTGTGCAGCCGGTTCTCGGTGGTGAAATCGGAGAGGAACAGGCGACATTCGGGTGGGAACAGATCGGCGAGCATCGCGATGATGTCGGTCTCCTCGTGCACCGGTATCACCATGTCGACGTCGTTCTCGCTCACGATCCGCGCGAGCGCGTGGCAGTACGCGAGCGGCTCGAACTTCGGTGGCGGCACCCGGTGAAAGTCGCTCACCGCGTTGGAGAACCGGCCGATCCCGACCGGGATGGAATCGACGATGCTGACACGGTGCCCGGCCGCGGCCATGAGCCGCGCGAGTTCCAGGGTCAGGAACGACCTGCCGAATGTGATCAGTACATGGGCTTTTCCGGCGCTGTTCACCCGAGCGAGTCTAGTGCCGCCGGCGCGCGACGTACGGGCGGCCGATCGTCGAGGGGATCCCGCCCACAATTCTGCGCGCGAGGGAATATTCGATACCGTCCTGTCGGTTCGTGCTGTTAGTTTCTCCACGATCGGCCGGCACGTCGCACCTGCGGTATCGCGACCAGCACCAGCGCGGAGCCGGTGTCACCTCGGCCGATCGCGTGAGTTCGTAGTCGGGGTGGTCGGCGGTCCGGGCTTCACCAGAGGCTCATCCAGGCCGAGTTGGAGGAGGCATGCAGCTGTTCGTCATCGGCGTGATCGCCGCCTGTCTCGCCGCAGTCGCCTACGGGATGTCGACGGTCCTGCGCGCGCTCGGTGCGCGCCGCGTCGCCGAAGCCGCCGCCGACGAGGGCGAGGGCATCACCAACGAGAACGGCGCACCGACCCTCTCGTCGACCATGTCGACGCTGGTCGATCCCGCATTCATCCTCGGCACGACGCTGGTCGTCCTCGGGTTCGCCGGTGGTGCGCTCGCCGCCCGGTTCCTGCCCCTGTTCCTCTCCCAGACCATCGTGTCGGCGAACCTCGTCATCACCGCACTGCTCGGCACGATCATCCTCAACATCGCGCTGCACACCCGCGAATGGGTCGCCATCTGGCTGGTCGTGATGTCGCTCTGCCTGCTCGGCGTGGCGTCGTCCCACCACACCGGCGGTGGCGAGGAGGTCGGATTCCACTGGGGCCTGTTCGTCGCGACCCTCGCCCTGTGCGCCCTGGCCCTGGTGGGCGTCTACAACCTCGGCCCGGCCGGTGCGATCGTCGGCGGGGCGTCGGCCGGCTTGCTGTTCGGAATCATCGCCATCGCGGTCCGCATCCTCGACGGAGTGCAACCGTTCGACCCCGTCGCCCTGCTGAGCGATCCGGCCGCATGGACCATCGCCGCGGCGGGCGCGGTCGGCTTCTACGTCCAGACGGTCGCACTCCAACTCGGCGCGGTGAACGGGGTGACCGCTGTCCTCGTGGTCGGCGAGACGGCCGGTCCGAGTCTCGTGGGGGTCGTGTTCCTCGAGGACACGGCCAAACCCGGACTCGGCTGGCTGGCGATCCTCGGCTTCGTCGGCGCGGTCATCGGCGCCGTGCTGGTCGCGTGGTACGGCTCGGTCGACCCGGACCACCTTGGCGAGGCGCCGCCGATGAAGGGCGGCTGGCGCCGTGGCCGCGAGGAGCCCGAATCCGACGAGGCGTCCGCCGACACACCGGCCGGGACCGACGGGGCGGCGCTGACCGACGGGTCGGCGCTGACCGACGGGTTCCGGGCGCCGGGTGACGACCCGCCCCCGAGCGACCCGTCACCCGATCCCGGCTTCTGGTCGGTCGGCGACGACTCCGTCTACGGCGGCCGGGACTCCCGCCGCAACTGACCGCTGCGCCTGCTCCGCAGATGGTTGACACCCGCCCCGCAGATGGAGAGGGTGGGTTGATGACATCGACCAGCACGGGCTCCGCGGCCCGGCTCGCCTACGAGACCCTCGAGCCCTTCCATATCCTGGCCTACTTCAACCCCGGACTGAAAGGCGCACAGGAAGACACCGGGCTCGATCCGTACGCCTTCTACGTCGGTGCGCGGGGTGCGCCGTTCGGCCCGTGCACGGCCTCGGTCGTCGCCTCCGCCTTCTACAACTTCAACCCCGAACTGATCGCGAAGAGTTGGACGGCCGCCATCGACGCCGGGCTCGAGCGGGTCCACGACCGGCGCAACCAGATGCTCGACGATTCGCTGCGCGACATCCTCGGCGACTCCATCGACGATGCAGAGCTCGATGAACTCGCTTCTGCCTATTACGATCTCGCGGCCGGCCTGCCGCTCGGCGGTCGCCCGCTGGCCGCCGCGTGGTCGACGGCTCCGACGCCCGACACCGCACGACTGCGGCTGTGGCACGCCATCGCGGTACTCCGAGAATGGCGCGGCGACAACCACATCGCCGCCCTCGCGCTCCATGGACTCAACGGATTCGACGCGGCCGTCTTCCACGAGGCACAGCTGCCCGACCCCACCGTCCGGCGGCGCACACTCGGCAAACGCATCGTGCTGTTGACCCGCGGGTGGTCCGAGCAGGACTGGGAGGACAGCGTCGATCGTCTCGCCGACGCCGGGCTGGCCGAACGCGTCGACGACGGGCACCGACTCACCGCCTCCGGCGCGGCGACCTACGACGACATCGAGGCCACCACCGATGCTGCGGGAGAGTCCATCTGGGCCGGCACCGACGATCTGCTGGCGCGGACCAGGCCGGTCGTGAAGGCCGTCATCGACGCGGGAATCCTGCCGGGAACGAGGACGAAGTGAGTGCATCCGACGGTCGACTCGAGGACCTCCGGGCGATCGAGAACCTCAAATACCGGTATCTGAGGTCACTCGACACCAAGGACTGGACGACGTTCGCATCGACCCTCACCGACGACGTCACCGGCAATTACGGTGAGGGACTGAGCTTCTCCGACCGGGACGAGTTGGTCGGGTACATGCAGACGAACGTCGGACCCGCGGTGATCACCGAACACCGTGTCGCGCACCCGGAGATCGAGATCGACGGCGACACCGCACACGGTCGCTGGTACCTCCAGGACCGGGTCATCGTCGCCGAGTTCTCGTTCATGCTCATCGGCGCCGCGTTCTACGACGACACCTACCGTCGCACCGCGGACGGTTGGCGCATCAGCAGCACGGGCTACGACCGCACCTACGAGGCGACCATCGGTCTCGCGGACCTGCCGAGCTTTGCACTGAAGGTCGGTCCCGCAGTGCGGGTCTGAGGCCGGACGATGGGCCCGCGCACCTTCGCCGACCGCCGCGAGGCGGGCCGCCTGCTGGGTGCGCGGGTCGTCACGGTGGCGAACATCCTCGCGCCACCCGTTGTCCTCGGCCTCGCCCGCGGTGGGGTCCCCGTGGCGCGGGAGGTGGCCGACGCGATCGCAGGGACGGCGGGAGCCTGCGACCTGGATGTCCTGGTGGTCCGCAAGATCGGGGCGCCGGGTCACGAGGAGTTCGCGATGGGCGCGGTCACCGCGCGCCATCTGGTGGTCAACGACGACATGCCCCGTCACCTCGGGGTGTCCCGCGCCGAGTTCGAGGAGGCCGCCGACCGGCAACGCCGTCTTCTGCACGATCGCGAACGACGCTATCGCGGCGACCGCCCGGAAGCCGAACTCCTCGGCCGGACAGTCATTCTCGTCGACGACGGACTCGCCACCGGATCGACCATGGCCGTGGCGGTCGACTCCGTCCGGGCCGTCGGGGCCGCCCGCGTGGTGGTGGCCGTACCGACCGCACCGTCGGATTCGGTTCACCGCCTACGGGACCGCGGAGTCGACGAGGTGATCGTTCTCGTGACGCCGGAACCGTTCCGCGCCGTCGGCCTGTCCTACGAGGATTTCGCCCAGGTCGACGACGACGAGGTGATCACCGCCCTTCGCCGGCCGGGCGACTGAGCCGCCGGCGCACCCCCTGAAAACAACCCGTCAGGGCGACACCGCCGACATGCCGTCGACTGTCTTTTTCTACGGGTGGATGTCAGCGCGGTTGCGGCCGAGCGTCTTTGAGCAGGAGCTCGGCCAGTTCGGCGCGGTCGCCCACATCGAGCTTGGTGTACGCGCGGAACAGGTGCCCCTCGACGGTGCGGACCGACACGGTGAGCCGTTCGGCGATGTCCTTGTTGGACAGGCCCGCTGCCGCGAGGTTGGCGATCTCGCGCTCGCGGGAGGTCAGCGGCAACGGCTGCGCGGCCGAGATCAGCGCCGGTGTCCGCAGGCCTCCGCACGCCGACGCCAGCCGGTTCGCCACCGCGGCCGACGCCACGGTCGCCGACCGCTTGTCCGCCGCGTCGTGCAAAACGCTGGCCTGCGCCGACGCATCGGCGGCGGACAGACACACCCCGGCGTCCTCGAACGCCGCCGAACACAGATCGAGTTCGACCGCGTCGCCGTCACGCAGCGCCGCTGCGTGACGCGCGTACAGGTCCGACAGCGGACCGTCGACGCGCTCCGCCAGTTCGGCGAGCCGATCGGCGACGCCCCCTTCACCGAAGCGTGCCGCGGTGTGCAATGCCTCGACCTCCACCGCGAACTGACCCGCGGCGCGCGCGGACGCCGCCGCGGAATGGGCGAGTTCGACGGCGGGCGTGACGGTTCCGGCCGCGGCCGCCTGCCAGGCCGCCGCGATGGCGAGCATCGGCCCGAACACCGCCACGTGCGTGCCGGACTTCTCCCGCGCCTTGGCCAGCGCGGCGCCGGCACGGTCTGCCTGCCCCAGTGCGCTGAGGGCCTGCACCAGGAAGATGTGGGCGGGGAAGTTCCAGGACTCGGAGAACCGGCCGCTGTCGAGAATCGCGAGTGTCTGCTCCATCCGACGGGTCACCGACGCACACGATCCGCGCGCGAGTTCGACTGCCGCGACCAGGATTCCCGACATCGCCCAGCCCAGGTACTGCGCGGTCTGAGCGGCGGACACGAAGCGTCCCGCCGCGACGTCCGCGTCGCCGAGCCGGCCGGTGAGGGTCAGCGCGAGGGTCTCGCCGAAGCCGGTGGGGAACCGGAGCAACCCGTCGACCTCGACCTCCCGTGAGTGCTCGGCCAGCGCCCGGACCTCCGCTCCCCGGCCGGCCACCGCGCGGGCGAGGCTGCCGCCGAACACCGCCCATTCCACCGCCCAGGGAAGCACCTTGGACTCGGCCAGGACGGAGTCGGACAGCGCGATCGCCTCGTCGATCCGATTCTCGAAAAGCGCACATGCCGAGGCGATTCCGGTGACGATCGGCGTGAGTGCGGGGTGGGTGACGCGCTCGGTCAGCAGCTGCAGTATCTCGTCGGCCCGCTCGGCATCACCGAGCGCCCAGAATGTGTTGCCGATGATCGAGTTGCCCCACAGCACCAGCCGGCCCTCGTCGAGGTCATCCGGTGAGAACCGCGCCAGGATGTCCCGCGCCTCATCCGGATGCCCCTGCCACATGACCGCCCGCGCGAGCAGCTCGGCCTCCTCGAGTCCCCCGCCCTCGTCGAGTGCCGCGCGCGCAAAGCGTTCGCCGAGTGGTGTCTGCGCGAGATTCAGTGCGTCGCGGGCTGCTGTCCGCACCAACGACAGATCGATCTCCACGTCGCTCTCGATCGCGAGGTCGGCGAGACGAATGCGTTCGGCCGGAGTGTTCGTGGGACGTGACCGCAGCGCCTCGACGAGTCGGCCGCGCAGCCGTCGCGACGAGACCAGACCCAGCCGGCGTCGGATGACCTCGCCGAACAGCGGGTGGTGGAACGCGACATCGAGGCGCCGCCCGTCGCGGGTGATGCGCACCAAGCCGGCGATCTCGGCCTCCTCGACGGCCTCTTCACCGGCGAGTTCGGCGAGGACGTCGATGTCGAGCGGCTCGCACAGGCTCAAGTACTTCAGCGCGCCCAGGACCGAACCGTCCAGTTGCTCGATCCGGCCCTCGAGCAGCGACGCGAGCTCCGAGGTGATGGCGGCACGCCCGCGGAGTTGCCACACACCGTTGACCTGCCGCAGGGTGTCGGCCTGCCGGGCGCCGTCGACGAGATGCCGGAGGAACAGTGCGTTCCCACCGGAGGCCTCCCACATGAGATTCGCGGAGTGCTCCTCGAGCTGGCCGTCGAGCACGGACTCGATGAGCTCGACACTCTGTTCTTTGGTGAACGGCGACAACGTGATCCGCGTGAGATGGTTGTCCTTCCACAGCGAGGTCACCGCATCCGGGACGGTCTCGCCGCTGCGCACGGTCGCCACGATGTGCACCGCACGGTCGATCGCGAGTTGATGCAGGAGCGTCGCCGACAGTTCGTCCAGGAGGTGGGCGTCGTCGACACCGATGACGACATCGCCGTCGGCGAGCAGTGATTCACGCGCTGCCGCAAGATAGGTGACCGGATCGCTCGACGTCGCCGGGCCGACGAGATGAGCGAAGACGCCCAGCGGGATCGACCGCGCGGACTCGGTACCCGCGACCCATCGCACCCCCGTGGGCAACTCGGCGGTGACATGCCGCGCAAGGGTGGTCTTGCCGACGCCGGAGTCGCCCGTCAGGACCACGCCACAACCGGTCGTCTCACCCCTGAGTGCCGCCTGGATCGTGCGGAACTCCCGATCGCGCTCGACAAGCGGCCAATTCGTGGACATAACCGCGAATTTTAGTCTGCCGGTCCCTACAATGGGCCGCGCCGAAGCACCAATGTGGTCCAACCGGATGGCAGTGGCCAGCACTCAGCGAATCCCGGATTCGACATCAGCGGATCGAAGTACGCGAACTACGCATCCCGGGCGTTCGTGACCGCCACCGCCGCCGCCAGGAGCACGAGAGTGAACGCCGCGAAGTACAGCAACGATCCGTAGGCGTTCCAGTGGAAGGTGTCGCTGCCACCCGCGAGGAAGTTCCAGCCGTTGAGGAACGGCAGGAACGACACGATGTGCTCACCCACACGCGGGAGCACCGACACGATGCGCTCGAGGGCCAGCATCCAGACGAGCATGATCGCCACCGCGCCCGCCGAATGCCGCACGAGCGCCCCCACCGCGAGGCCGATCAGCGCGCACAGCATCGCGAAAACCGGCGTGCCCCAGAGATGTCGGACGGTCTCGGACCCGGTCAGTGAGACCCCGACACCGGACAGCATCTGCGCGACCACGACCGCGACGACGCACAGGATCGCGACCACTGCGAACGAGAGTCCGCCGAACACGACCGCCTTCGCGATGAGGACCCGTGGGCGGCGCGGAATCGCGGCGAAGGTCGGGCGGATGGTGCCGAAGCGATACTCGGTGGTGACACCCAGGATCGCCATGATCGCCAGGACCGCGACCCCGAACTGGTCGACGCCGATCAGGAAGTCGCCGGTGAGGGTGTCGGCCTCGCCGGGACTTCCGTACGAGGTTCCGGCGACAGCACCGAGCAGCACCGCAATGCCCAGACCCAGCACGACGACGACACCGAGGCACCAGTACGGCGACCGCGTGCTGGCGAGCTTGATCCGTTCGGCGTTGATCGCGGCGATCACCGGCTCACTCCCCCCTGATTGTCGGTGGCGGTGTAGTCGACAGCGTGGGCCGTCATCGACATGAACACCTCTTCGAGCGACGCCGACTCGGCGGAGAGCTCGTGCAACGTGATGCCCGCGGCGGCGGCGAGATCGCCGACGTGATCGGTTGTGGTGTCCGGTATGCGCATCACCGGACGCCCGCGATCATCCGGGTCTCCCGGTGCGGGGTTCAGCCCCGCCGCGGCGAGCGCGGCATGCAACTGCTCCAGCTGCGGGCCGCGCACCCGCACGGACTGCCGAGCCCGTCCGGTGAACTCACCCACCGAGCAGTCGGCGATCAGCCGCCCCCGCCCGATGACGACGAGATGATCTGCGGTGAGCGACATCTCGGTGAGCAGGTGGCTCGACACCAGCACCGTTCGACCCTCGGCGGCGAGCTTGCGCATGAACCCGCGGATCCACACGATCCCCTCCGGGTCGAGGCCGTTGACCGGCTCGTCGAACAACAGCGTGTGCGGGTCGCCGATGAGGGCACCCGCCAGCCCGAGTCGCTGCGACATGCCGAGCGAGAAGCCGCCCGCGCGTTTCTTGGCCACCGAGGTGAGCCCGACCGTCTCGAGCACCTCGTCCACCCGGGCGACCGGGATCTGGTTGCTCGCCGCCAGCCATCGAAGATGAGAACGCGCACTGCGGTTCGGGTGCACCCACCGGGCGTCGAGCAGCGCGCCGACCTGACGCAGCGGGTGGTCGAGGTCGCGGTAGCGCTGACCGTTGATCGTGGCCGTACCCGAGGTCGGGCGATCGAGACCGAGCATCATGCGCATCGTGGTCGACTTGCCCGCACCGTTGGGCCCCAGGAAGCCGGTCACCCGTCCCGGCCCGACTTCGAAGGTGAGGTCGTCGACCGCGCGTTGACCGCCGAAGTCCTTCGTCAGATTCGCTACCCGCAACACGCCTCGACCATAGCCGTCCAAGCCGGAGCGGCCCGGTCCGTCATTCGGACGGCCTGTCGCGGGCGACCGTCAGCTCTGCTCCCGGCCGGGCGAGGACGCGTGGGCCCAGAAGCGCTTGGGGATCCGGCCCGCCCGCGCGGCCAGCCGGCCCGCGATCACCGCATGCCGCATCGCCGTCGCCATCTGTTCGGGGTTCTCCGCGCGGGTCACCGCGGTGGCCAGAAGTACTCCGTCGCAACCGAGTTCCATCGCCAGGGCCGCGTCGCTCGCGGTACCGATGCCGGCGTCGAGGATGACCGGCAGCGGGTCGTCGAAGCGGGTGCGGCAGTCGTCGACGATCATCTCGATGTTGTGCGGGTTGAGGATTCCGAGGCCGGTCCCGATGGGCGAGCCGAGTGGCATCACCGCGGCCACGCCGAGATCGGCGAGTCGTGCGGCCAGGACCGGGTCGTCATTCGTGTAGGCCAGGACGACGAATCCGTCCGCGACCAGGGCGGCCGCCGCGTCGACGAGCTCGATGGCGTCGGGCATCAGGGTGCGCTCGTCGGCGACCACCTCGAGCTTGACCCAGTCGGTCTCGAACGCCTCGCGCGCCAACTGCGCGGTCAGCACCGCCTCGGCGGTGGTGTGGCACCCCGCCGTGTTCGGCAGAACCGCGATGTCGAGCCTCCGCAGCAGGTCGAAGACCCCGGTGCCCGAGGCGGCATCGACGCGGCGGACCGCGACGGTGGTGAGTTCGGTACCCGACGCGACGAGTGCGCGTTCCAGGGTCGCGAGATTCGACGCGCCACCGGTGCCGGTGATGAGCCGAGACGAGAACTCGCGGCCGCCGATCCGCAACGGGTCGGGTGTCAACTGGTCAGCCACCCTGCACCGCCGTGACGATCTCGACGACGGCGCCATCGGTCATGGTGTGCCGGTCCCAGCGGCCGCGCGGGACGACCGCGCCGTCCACCGCGACCGCGATCCCGCGATCCGGCAACCCGAGTCCGGCGACCACATCGCGCACCGAGGCGTCGGCCTCGACGTCCACTGTCTCGCCGTTCACCGTGATACTCATTCCTCGACTCCTTCCAGGATCGACAGGACCCGCTCCGCGGTACCGGGAGCGAGGACGATCCCATTGCGTCCGTGCCCGGTCGCCACGACCGTGCGGGCGTCCACGCGGGTGACGAGCGGTAACCCGTCGGCGGTGCACGGCCGCAGGCCGGCCGCCGCTTCGGTCAGCTCATACGTCCGCAGCCCGGGCATCACCTCGATCGCGTCGGCCAGCAGGTCGGCGACCCCACCGGCCTGCGGCGTCCGGTCGGCCATCCCCTCCGCCTCGTACTGGGTCGCCCCGACGACGACCCCGTCCTCGCGCGGGACCACGTACACGGCGCGGCCGTGCAGGCGAGCCCGGACGACGTGGTCGGGCGGGGGCACCGACCACCGCGTGCGACGAAGCCGCAGGATCTCCCCCTTGGCCGGGTGCAGGTCGACGTCCGGCCACAGTGCCGCGGTGCCGAGTCCGGCGGCGAGCAGGACCTGCGCGTCAGGGCCCAGGTCGTCGACATCGGACAGGGACTCGAGGCGAGCGGAGACGAGCTCGACGCCGGCACTGGTGGCCGCGGCGCGCAGCGCCTCGAGCAGTCGGCGGTTGTCCACCGACCATTCCCCGATCGCGCGGTAGCCACCGACGAGTCGAGAACTCAGTGACGGTTCCAGTGTTCGGATGTCGCGGCCGGTCACCGGCTGCAGCGCGGCATCGGTGCCGGGCTGACCGGACCAGACGAAGTCGGCGAGGTGCCGCAGATACTCGATGTCGGTGGCCGAGGCCGCGACGAAGAGCGAGTCGGTGGCGGTGACGACGGCCGGATCGTCGAGTCGCTTCACGAGCGCAGGCCAGCGGCGGACCGACTCGACCGACAGGGCGAGCGATGCCTCCTCGCCGGGGATTCCCTCGCCGAGCGAACCGAGCATGCCGCCCGCGACCCACGAGGCGCGCTCCTCGGTGCCGGCGTCGAGTACGCGAACCCGCCACCCGGCGTCGGCCGCGGCGAGCGCGCACGTCAACCCGATGACGCCGCCGCCCACGACCGTGAGCGGGCGGTGCGCAGGCTTCTGCTGAGGGGAATTCACGCTGGAATCACCTTCCTTCGCCGGAATGACCCGGATCAGGTTCGACGGTCAGCGGATGGGTCCGCACTCTCAGCCCGGCCGATCCGGACTCCCGTGTGTTCGTGCGGTCCACCCTACGCCCGGGCCTCGGGCGTCCGGTTAGCCTGGTCGGCGTGACGACCCCGAACCCCACCACGTCAGCGTCCGCGGACTCCGGCCGCGCGGCGGACCGTCGTCGTCGGCTCTCCGCGGCCCGCCTCTACCTGTGCACCGACGCCCGGCGCGAACGCGGCGACCTCCTCGACTTCGTCGATGCCGCGCTCGCGGGCGGCGTCGACATTGTGCAGCTCCGTGACAAGAACTCACCGGGCGAACGCGAGTTCGGGACCCTCGAGGCGCGGGAGGAACTCGAGATCCTCGCCGGGATGCGGGCCGTCGCCGATGCGCACGGCGCATTGCTGGCGGTCAACGACCGCGCCGACATCGCGGCGCTCTCCGGCGCCGATGTCCTGCACGTGGGACAGGGCGACCTCGCGGCGTCGGCGGCCCGCCGGATCGTGGGCCCGGACGTCGTCATCGGCGCCTCGACCCATGACTCCGACCAGGCCGCCGCCGCGATCGCCGACGAGGACGTCGACTACTTCTGCGTCGGCCCGTGCTGGACCACGCCCACCAAACCCGGCCGCGCCGCCGCCGGCCTCGACCTCGTCTCCGCCACTTCGGAAATGCTGTCGGGGACACCACAATCGCCGAAGCCGTGGTTCGCCATCGGCGGGATCGACGCCGGCCGCGTCGGCGAGGTCACCGCACTCGGCGCCGAGCGCATCGTCGTCGTCCGAGCCATCACCGCGGCCGCCGACCCGGCCGCCGCGGCCCGCGACCTCGCCGGGATGCTGTAGCGGCTCACCGCCGGCGTCGGGCAAACACGTTTGCCCGGTCGATACCTCGGGTCTATGGTGGACCGATCATGTTGTGCATCACGAGCGTTCTCGTAACCCGCCGCAGCGGGGTCTGACTCTGACCGACCCCCCGCTGCGGGTCGGTTGCGCTCTCCAGTCGGTCATCCGTTCTTCGACCGAAATCGGTTAATGAGATGCACCCTCTTCATCTGTCCCATCCATCCTGTTCGTGGCATCAGTGCGGCGACCGCCGCGGTGACGATCTGTTCACCGAGCGGTACGGACGTCCGCTTCCCCCTGGAATGCACGAGGAGGCGACCGGGATGACCTGGCAGGAATTCACCGACGAATACTCCCGTGGCGGCGCGATCAGGCTCGGATCATGGTCGGTCGTGTCGTGTCCGGGCGACCTGGTCGAGTGCCGGGCGACGCTCGCGATCGCCGACCGCATCAGGTCGTGCAGCGCGGTCGCCGCCGGTCCGGTCGGCGCGATGACCTCGATCCTCCACGACGTCGGCGCCCCGGTTCAGATCGTCCGCCTGCATCAGCGGGTGGTCGACGGCGTGGTCACGACGTTCCTGCTGTGCGAGAACGACGGCCGCCAGGCGTGGGCCGCCGGCGAGGGTGCGAGCGGCGACGAGGCGAACGTCCACGCCCTGATCGCGGGCGCGAACCGTCTGCTGGACGCCGATCGTGTCGGGGTCTGACGGGTAGGGAGCGGGACTCAGCTCTGGGGGTCGAGCATCGCGATGCGCTCGCGAAGCGTGGGCCAGGCGAGCCCGAACGCCGGGTGCAGCGGCAGCTGGTCGACGCGCTTCTCGTCGACCCACCGCAGCTCGGTGGATTCGAAGTTGGCGACCGTGCGGACCGGCGAATCGGTCTCGGCGATCACGGTCGTGTAGGTCCATCCGCCGGGTGACTCGTGGGTGACGACGGCCGCGACGACGCGCAGATCGTCGCCGGTGATGCCGGCTTCTTCCTCGGCTTCGCGAATCGCCGTGTCGACGGCGCCTTCGTGCGAGTCGCGCGCGCCGCCGGGCAGCGCCCATGTCCCGCCCTGGTGCGACCAGGCGGCGCGATGCTGGAGGAGCACACCGGTCGATCCCTCCGGCAACGGCGCCCGCAGCAGCAGACCTGCCGCGCCGTGGACACCCCAATATCGTGAACCGTCGGGATCGATCACCCAGCCGTCGCCGTCGCCGCGCACCACGCCTCCTCGCAACCCGATCGCGTCGACCGGGTGCCTCCACCGTAAGTGAGACGCGCGCCACCTGCCAGGGAGTCCGCGCAGCGCTTGCGGATCCCGGGTGGCGAACCCTGAGGCGACCCGGTTGCACGCACTGCGAGCCGAACGGTCGAGGTCGGCGACTCGGGGCCGGTCGAGCCCGGAGGAACCCCGCCCGATGGCATAGGGTGAAACACGCACGACCCGGTGAACGATGACCCAGATGACACAACACCTGGCGTTGATCGCCCGGTCACGCGAATCCGGAACGGGGAACCGGTGACCGTACGACCGCACCGGAGACGATCCAGCGTTCGAGAAGGGATCAGGTAGGTGACCGGCGACGCGTCCTCCGTGCGGACGGCGCTGACGCGTGGCGGTCGCACGATCCGACCGGCGCAATCCTCACCCCCGATCCGACAGGTGCTCGCCGACCGGCGCGAACTCGTCGCCACGGCCCGGGAACGCGCCCAGTCGCCCTTCCAGACCCTCCGGCACTTCGCGGTCACCACCCCCGGCAAACTCATCATCATCTGCGGCATCCTGGCGCTCGGCTGTCTGAGCACCGGGCTGTACGCGTCGACGGTTCTCGAGGACCGCACCCAGACCCTGCAGCGCCTCATCGATCGGACCGAACCGCTCGCCGAGGCCGCACAGGTCCTCTACAGCTCGCTGTCGATCGCCGACGCCTCCGCGAACGCCGCGTTCATCTCGGGCGGTCTCGAGACGCCCGAGTTGCGGCAGCGCTACTCCGACGCGCTGGCGACGGCGTCGTCGTCGTTGATCCTGGCGACCGGTACGTCCAGCGAACCCGGTTCCGGCATGGCGTCGGACCGGGCGGAGCAGGCCGTCAGCGCCGACCTCGAGACCCTCTCCACGTCGATCCCGGTGTACAGCGGTCTCATCGAGACGGCGCGAACCAACAACCGACTCGGCAACCCGGTCGGCTCGGCGTACCTCGGCCAGGCGTCGTCGATGATGCAGGACGAGATCCTCCCGGCCGCACAGCGCCTGTACGAGCGGCGGTCGATGGCCATCGCCGATCCCCAACACACGCTCACCCGCCCGCCGTGGACCGTGTACGCGCCATTGTTGTTCCTGCTCGCCGCGCTGGTGCTGACCTCGCGTTACCTCGCGCGCCGAACCCGCCGCCGGTTCAACCTCGGGATCGTCGCGGCCATCTTCGCCCTCAGCATCGGGACGCTGTGGCTGCTCGCCTCCGGCCTGATGTCGGTGGCGGCGACCAGCGACGCCCGCACCGAGGGCGCCGACCCGCTCCGCGACCTGACCGCTGCCCGCATCCTCACCCAACAGGCCCGGTCGGCGGAGACGCTGTCGCTGATCCGCCGCGGCGACCAGGGCGGACTCGAACGCAGCTTCTCCGCGGCGACCAGCGAGATCGGCAACATCGTCGACGACGTGCGCGGCGGAACCGAGGACGGCGACAGTGCGGTCACCGCCGAGCAGCTGGACACGGTGACCGCGGCGCTGACGGAGTGGAAGCGCACCGACGCCGCCGTCCGCCGCTACATCCAGACCGGGAACTTCGGTCTCGCCCGCCTGCACACCGTCGGCGACGGACCGGACAGCTCCGCGCGCGCCTACACCGCGGTCGACACCGCGCTGGTCGACGCGATCACCACCGCCCGGAACTCGTTCCGCGACGACATCAACACCGCGCAGCGCGTCCTCGGGTTCACCGGCACCGGCATCCTGCTGCTCACCGTCTTCGCCGGTGTCGCGATCGTGGGCGGTCTCATCCCCCGGATCCGGGAGTACCGATGACGACCATGCCCGCACCTCATACCCCGTCACGTCACCGCGTGCTGACGTTCGTGGTCCTGCTCGCGCTCACCGGCCTCGTCGCCACGGGGTGCGTGCGGTTTCCCGCACCCGAATCGCCCCCGCCCACCGCCACCGCCGGACCACCGGTGCTGCCCGGCGTCCAGGTCGACGTGCCGGTCGAACCACTGCCGAGTTCCGAGGCCTGCAATGCGACCCTGACACTTCGGCCGCCCGCCCAGATGCCGCTCCCGCGCCAGATGCCGCCGAACTCGACGATGGCCGGGATCCTGGAACGCGGCCGGCTCATCGTCGGCCTCGACATCGGCTCCAACCTGTTCAGCTTCCGCGACCCGATCACCGGCGACATCCAGGGCTTCGACGTCGACATCGCGCACGAGATCGCCGGCGCCATCTTCGGCGACGACCGTCGCGTCGAGTTCCAGGTCCTGAGTTCCGCCCAGCGGATCGACGCCCTGCGGGACATGACGGTCGACGTGGTGATCAAGACGATGAGCATCACGTGCGACCGGTTGCGCGACATCAGCTTCTCGGCTCCCTATTACGTTGCCTCGCAGCGCATTCTGTCATTCCGGAATTCGAATGTCACCGGCCCGGCGCAGCTGGCGGACAAGCGTGTCTGCGCGGCGCGCGGGACGACCTCGATCGGCCGCATCCAGGCCATCCAGCCCCGCGCCACCATCGTCAGCACGACGACCTGGGCCGACTGCCTGGTGCTGATGCAACAGGGGCAGATCGACGCGGCGACCACCGACGACGCCATCCTCGCGGGTCTGGCCGCCCAGGACCCGTGGTTGCGGGTCGTCGGCCCCAGCCTCGGGGAGGAGTTCTACGGCGTCGGAATCCCGAAGGGCCAGGACGACATGATCCGGTTCGTCAACGGGGTCCTGGAGCGCATCCGCGTGACCGGTCGCTGGCAGGAGATCCGCGACCGGTGGTTGTCCATCCTCGACAGCGGGTACGGCGCGCCCCAGCCGTACTACCGGGACTGATGCCCATGGACGGCGCAGCGCGCAACGATCACGACACCGACGATGTCCGCCACGATCAGGCGGGCGACGATCGGGGCGGTGACGATCGGGGCGGGGACGATCGGGGCGAGGACCTCGGCACCCAGCGTGTCTCGCTCGACGCGCTTCTCGGCGAGGACGAGGTCGGGCAGGACGAGATCGGGCAGGACGAGGTCGGCGAGGTCGGCACCCAGAAGGCCGACCTCGCGGCGCTGACGGCCGGCTCCGACGACACCACCGACCCGCGGCCCGGTCGGCGCACCGACCCCGATGTCGGAACACAGGCTGTCGCACCGGTGTTCACCGTCGGGGTGGACCCCGACGATCGGACCGACCGCGTCGTGCGGTCCCGTCCGGCCGTGCCCCATCCGGAGCCCGACTCGGGTCCGCTCGGCCGGCGACTCGTGCCGCGGCGCCGTCCTCCGGTGCACGAACGCAGGCTCGGCAGCGGCCTGGTCGAGATGCCGAAGATCACCGACATCGAACCCGAGGACGCCGTCATCGACGACCCGGTGATCGCCGACAACAAGCGGTTCTGCTGGCGCTGCGGCAAACCGGTCGGCCGCGTCGAGGGCGAGGGTGCCGGACCGCCGACCGGTGATTGCGGGAACTGCGGCGCCCGATACTCGTTCGTTCCCGGTCTCGCTCCCGGCACACTGGTCGCCGACCAGTACGAGATCGCCGGTGCGATCGCCCACGGCGGCCTGGGCTGGATCTACCTGGCCATCGACCGCAATGTGAGCGATCGGCCCGTCGTCCTCAAAGGCCTGCTGAACTCCTCGGATTCGGAGGCACAACGCGTCGCGGTCGCCGAGCGGCAGTTCCTGGCCTCGGTGAATCATCCCGGGATCGTCAAGATCTACAACTTCGTCGAGCACGTCGACGACGATGACCGCTTCGGCTACATCGTGATGGAGTACATCGGCGGTCAGACGCTCAAGCAGATCACCGCAGGAGACCCGGACAACTCGTTGCTCTCGGTCGAGCAGGGTCTGGCCTACATCCTGGAAGTGCTTCTCGCCGTGGGCTACCTGCACTCGGTCGGCCTGGTCTACAACGACGTCAAGCCCGAGAACATCATGGTCGGCAGTGACGAGGTGAAGCTGATCGATCTCGGTGCCGTCTCCCCGATCAACGGTTACGGGCACCTCTACGGCACGCCCGGGTTCCAGGCGCCGGAGATCGTCAAGACCGGACCGCAGATCGCGACCGACATCTACAGCATCGGACGTACCCTCGCGGTCCTCACCGTGCCGATGGAGATGCGCCACGGCCGCTACGTCGACGGCCTGCCCACCGCGTCGAAAACGCCGCTGTTCCGGAACAATCCGTCGTATTACCGCCTCTTGCAGCGCGCCACGGCGCCCGATCCGGCCGACCGCTTCGTCTCCGCGGAGGAGATGAGCACGCAGGTGCTGAACGTGTTGCGCGAGACGGTCGCCGTGCACACCGGCGTTCCGCGTCCAGCGCTGTCCACGGTGTTCACCCCGCAACGTTCGACCTTCGGCACCGACCTCATGCTCGCGCCCGTCGACGGCTTCTTCGACCCCGATCAGGCGGCGTTCTACGACCCGGTGGACATCGCCAACGCGCTGCCCGTCCCACTGGTCAACCCGCTCGACCCGGCCGCGAGCCTGCTCACCTCGGCGGCGCTGTCGGATCCGCGCCAGACCCTCGACTCCATCAACACCGCCCGTGCAGAGGGTTTCGCGTCGCTCTTCGGCGGCCGACCGGTCAAGAACGCCCACCCCTCTCGGGAGATCGATCTCGCCGAGGCACGCGCTCACCTGCAACTCGATGACGTCGACACCGCGCTCGCCCTCCTGCAGGAAGTCCGGGCCCACCATGGCGATTCGTGGCGGGTCGAGTGGTACATGGGCATCTGCGCGCTGATGAACGACGAGCCCGAACTCGCCTACGAGCGCTTCGACGAGGTCCTCGGCGCGATGCCCGGCGAGGTGGCACCGAAGCTCGCCGTCGCCGGTACTGCCGAACTCATCGGCCGCTGGCTGGCCGACGAGAAGGGGCCCGCGAAGTCCGCGGACAAGATCGCCAAGCTGTATGACGTTGCGCAGCACCACTATCACGACCTGTGGCTCACGGACCACAGCATCGTCACCGCCGCCTTCGGACTGGCCCGGCTCGCGGTGGCCGCCGGTGACATCGACGCCGCCATCCAGCCGCTCGACGAGGTGCCGGCCACCAGTCGCCACTTCAACACCGCACGCGCGACGGCGATCATCGCGCTCGTCCACGGCCGGCCCACCACGCAGGTGACCCGTGAGCAGATCGTCGAGGCGGCCCGACGTCTCGAGCAGATCCCGGACACCGAACCACGTAAGGCCCGGATGCTGCTGATCGTGCTGGGCACGGCGCTGGGCTGGATCCACGACAACCCCGAGGATGCCGCACAGGACAAAGAACCCTCGACGTTGCTCGGATTCCCGTTCACCGAGTACGGGATTCGCACCGGCACCGAGCGCTCGCTACGTCAGCTGGCCCGTCTGACCCGCACCAACCGTGCCCACCGGTTCATGCTGGTCGACCTCGCCAACTATGTCCGGCCGAACACTCTGTTCTAGGACGACCGACCCAACCTACCGTTCGCTCAAGCCCACCACTTTTCCGTAAACCCACCGCCACACCGGCCGCTGGGTTTACGGAAAAGGGGTGGGTTCTGGCGCCCTCGCGGCGGGTGTCACTCGCCGACCACCGCCGCCGATTGCCGCGCGATGGCGAGCTCTTCGTTGGTCGGCACGACGAGCACCTCCACTGCACTGCCATCCGCCGAGATCCGACGAGCAGCCTTGCCGCGCGCAGCGTTCCGCTCCTCGTCGACGACGATCCCGAACCCTTCCAAGCCCGCCAACGCACGAGAGCGAACGACTGCCGAGTTCTCCCCCACCCCCGCCGTGAAGGTGATGGAATCGACGCGGCCGAGGGCGAAGGCGTAGGCGCCGACATAGCGGCGCAGGCGGTGGATGTAGACGTCGAAGGCGCGTCGGGCGGCGTCGTCGCCGGAATCCATCAGCTCCGTGATGGCGCGGAAGTCGTTCTCCCCGCACAGGCCTCGAAGTCCCGACCGTTTGTTGAGCAGCGTGTCGATCTCGCCGACGGACAGGTTCGCCACCCGGTTCAGGTGCAGCACGAGCCCGGGATCGAGATCGCCGCTGCGGGTTCCCATCACCAGCCCCTCGAGCGGCGTCATGCCCATGGAGGTGTCGATGGGCTGCCCACCCGCGATGGCCGACGCCGACGCGCCGTTGCCGAGATGCAGCACGATCTGGTTCAGCGACGCCGGGTCGCGGTCCAGGAACTCGGCCACCCGCCCGGACACGTACTCGTGGCTGGTGCCGTGAAACCCGTAGCGGCGGATGGCATGCTCGTCGGCGACCGCACGGTCGATCGCGTACGTCGCGGACGCATCCGGGAGTCCGTGGAAGAAAGCGGTGTCGAAGACCGCGACCGACGGGACGTCCGGCAGCAACTCCTGCGCGGCCAGGATTCCGACCAGATTCGCGGGATTGTGCAACGGTGCCAGCGGAGAGATGCGCTCGATCTCCGAGATCACCTCGGGGGTGACGACGGTCGGCTCGTAGAACGACCTGCCGCCGTGGACAACCCGATGCCCGACCGCGCTCAGTCCCGCGTCCGCCAGATCGGTTCCGTTGTCGGCGAAGAACCGCTCCGCACGCCGGACCGCGGCGAGATGATCGTCGAGTTCCATTGTCTCGGTGACCGTTTCGCCGTTCTGTTCATGCGTCATCGACGAGCCGGTGTCGCCGATCCGCTCCGCGATGCCCTCCGCGAGCACCGTGCCGTCGGCCGGTTGCACCAGTTGATATTTCAACGACGACGAGCCGGCGTTGAATACCAGCACCGCACCGGACGCCGCGCTCATCGACGATCCTCCTCGTCGGCGGCGCCGGCGTTCTCGGCGATCGGGTCCACACCCTCCTGCTGGGCTTGGATCGCGGTGATCGCCACGGTGTTCACGATGTCGGAGACGAGGGCTCCGCGACTCAGATCGTTGATCGGTTTGTTCAGGCCCTGCAGCACCGGTCCGATGGCGATGGCTCCGGCGCTGCGCTGGACCGCCTTGTACGTGTTGTTGCCGGTGTTCAGGTCGGGGAAGATCAGCACGGTCGCGCGACCGGCGACCGGCGAGTCGGGCATCTTGGTCTTCGCCACCGAGGGTTCCACCGCGGCGTCGTACTGGATCGGCCCCTCGACCAGCAGCTCGGGTTCCCGCTCCCGCACGAGTTCGGTTGCGGTCTTGACCTTTTCGACGTCGGCGCCCGATCCGGACGTTCCCGTGGAGTAGGACAGCATCGCGACACGGGGGTCGATACCGAAGGCCGCCGAGGTCTGCGCAGACGAGATGGCGATGTCGGCGAGCTGCTCGTCGGACGGGTCGGGGACGATGGCGCAGTCCCCGTACGCGAGGACCTTGTCGGCCAGACACATGAAGAACACACTCGAGACGGTGGACACCCCGGGTTTGGTCTTGATGATCTCGAAGGCCGGTCGAATGGTGTGCGCGGTGGTGTGCGACGCCCCCGACACCATCCCGTCGGCGCGCCCGGTGTGCACCATCATCGTGCCGAAGTAGGACACGTCCCGCATCTTCTCCTGCGCCCGTTCGAAATCCATGCCCTTGTGCTTGCGCAGATCGGTGTAGATCCGGGCGAACTCGTCGAGGTACTCCGACTCGGCCGGGTCGATGACCGTCACGTCGGTCAGGTCGAGTCCGAGTTCGATGGAGCGCTCGCGCACCGCGTCGGGATCACCGAGCAGGGTGAGGTCGGCGACCCCGCGCCGGGCAAGCCGGTTGGCCGCGCGCAGGATCCGATCGTCATCCCCCTCCGGCAGCACGATGTGCTTCCGGTCGGCACGCGCGCGCGAGATCAGGCGGTACTCGAACATCTGCGGCGTCACCACGGTCGGCGTCGACACGTTGAGGTTGAGCATGACCTTCTCGGGGTCGACGTGGGTCTCCATGAGCGACAGCGCAGCCTCGATCTTGCGCGCCGAGCCCACCCCGAGCCGGCCGCGCGTGTGGGCGGCGGTGCGCGCGGTGTCGTAGGTGCCCTGTGGACAGCTGATGATCGGGAGGGTCGGCTTCAAGCCGCTCACCAGCGCCTCGATCATCGGATGCGGCTTGAGGCCGCCGTTGAGGATGATGCCCGCCAGGCGCGGAAACCCCTGTGCGGTGTTGGCGTTCACCAGGGCGAGAAGGACATCCGACCGATCGGCGGGCGTGATGACCACCGTGCCGTCGGTGAGTCGTTCGAGGATGTGCTCGACGGTCATGCCCCCGACCATCACCCGCAGCGCCTCACGATCGAGCAACTCCTCGTCGCCGCTGTACATGGTCGCGCCGAGCGCTTCTTTCAGCTCGCCCATCGTGGGAGCGAACAGCACCGGCTCCTCGGGCAGACACAGTGCGGGAACACCGGTGCTGCGCAACTGGTCCCGGATCTCGTCGAGACGGTCGGGATCGCACCGGTTCGCAACCAGCGCGATCGGGGTCGCATGTGCGGCCGTCACCTCGGCGATCAGACCCTCGGCCAGACCATGCAGTTCTGCCGGCGACCGGTCGATCGCCCTGATCGCCAACACCATCGGAGCAGCGAGGTTGGCGGCGATCCGGGCGTTGTAGCTCAGCTCCGACGGGGTTCCGACGTCGGTGTAGTCCGAGCCCACGATGACGACGCGGTCGCACCGGGACTGGATGGCGTGAAAGCGGGCGACGATCTCCGCGATCGCGCCCTCGGGATCGTCGTGGACCTGTTCGTAGGTGACGCCGAGACAGTCCTCATACGGGATGTCGGCCGAGTCGTAGTCCAGGAGAAGGTCGAGGATCGGATCACGGTCGTCGGTGGCCGTCCGCGAGATCGGTCGGAACACGCCGACGCGCCCGCCGGTGGCCGACAGCAACGCCAGCAGTCCCAGCGCGACGATGGACTTGCCGGTCTCGCCCTCGGCCGAGGCGATGTAGATACTCGTCGTGGTGTCGGTGACGACCTGTTCCGCACTCGCGGGTCCGTCGGCGTTCGCGGTCTGGACTGCATCCGTGGCCATGCGCCCCAGCATAGTGGCGGTCGCGCCGGGCGCCGGGCCGTCGGATGGAGCGTCAGATCAGAATCCCGGGATTGCACACCCCGGCCGGGTCGAGCGACCCCTTCACCGCCCGCAACGCGTCGAGGGCCAGCGGTCCGATCTCGTCGTGGTAGGCGTCCCGGTGATCCCGCCCGACCGCGTGATGGTGGGTGATACTCGCGCCGGACGCCCGGATCGCGGTATTGGCCGCGGTTTTCGCCGCCGCCCATTGCGCCAGCGGGTCCTCGCCGAACGGCGCGACGACCGTGAAGTACAGCGACGCCCCCGACTCGTAGACGTGGCTGATGTGACACATCACCAGCGGTGGCGTGCCCGACGCTGTGAGCGAGTCCGTGACGGCGGCCGTCACCGCGGCGCGCACCTCGTGCAGCCGCGACCAGAAGGCGACGGTCTCGAGCGTCTCGACGAGCACCCCGGCGTCGAGCAATGGATCGCGCAGATACGGCCCCGCGAAACGGCCTGTACGCCAGGCCTCTCCCGGACCGTCACCCAGAGCGTTGCCCCCGACATCGGTCAGCACCGCCGACGCCGCGTCCCGCCGCCGCGCCACCTCGTCGGCCGCACCCTCGTACCCGGCGACGACCAGACACCCGGACCCGCCATCCGCTTCACTCTCGGCGCCGGCGCCGGCGCCGGCCGGATCGGCGAGATTCAACGCGGTCTCCACCTCATCCGACAGCCGGAGCACGGTGGGTAGCGGACCGTCCTGGGCGAGCCGACGGAGCGCGGTGGCGCCGTCGGCGAACGACGCGAACCGCCAGGCGTCGAAGACGCGGGTCGTCGGGACGGGCCGGATGCGCAGCTGGACGCTGGTGATGACACCGAACACGCCCTCCGAGCCGAGGACCAGCTGACGTAGATCGGGGCCGGCCGCCGAGCGGGGCGCGGTACCGAGTTCGATCGTGCCGCGCGGAGTGGCCAGCACCAGCCCTTCCACCATCTCGTCGAACCGCCCGTAGCCCGCCGACGACTGACCGGCCGACCGGGTGGCCGCATACCCCCCGATCCCCGCGCCCTCGTAGGACTGCGGGAAATGTCCGATGGTCCAGCCCTTCTCGCGGAGGAGCGCTTCGGCCGCCGGCCCCCGCAGGCCTGCCTCCAGCGTCGCCATGCGGGAGATCTCGTCGATCTCGACCACGCGGTCGAGGCGTCGCAGGTCGAGGCTGATCACACCGGCGACCCCGGAGCGGTCCGGCGTCAGACCGCCCACCACCGATGTCCCGCCGGTGAACGGCACCACCGCGATCCGCCGCTCCGAACACAGTCGCAGGATCGCGACCACCTCGTCGTGGTCACCCGGGTACACGACCAGATCGGGTGCGTCGTCGGCGTCGCCCGCACGCAACCGCAGGATGTCCGGGGTGGAGTAACCGCGCGTGTGCTGAACCCGGGCGGCATCCGCATCGGAGACGTTGTCGGCACCGACGATCTCCGAGATCTGATCTCGCACAGCGGCATCGACGACCGGTCGGGCGAGCGTGATCGTCGCCGGGTCGACACCGGAATCGACCGGTCGGTCGCCGGCGAGAGCAGCCGCCGCACCCGGCAGTTCGGCGGTGCGCGCCGGGTCTCCCCATCGCGGCCGCTGCATTTCGACGACGGGGATCGCGGTTTCGTCGGACATCGGATCGCCGCCGCTCATCGCGCCGTGCCCGGCCCGGTACCGCCGGTCGGCGCCGCGCCCCCGGCGTCGTCTCGCACGACCGCCCGGACGACCAGTTCGGCGATCTGCTCGTCGCTCAGGAAGCTGTCGGGGATGAGCATGAGGGAGTAGATGGTCCGCACGAGGAACTCCGCGGCCCCCCGCGGATTCGGGAACAACTGGTCCCCGATCTCGGGTTCGAGGTCGGGAAGGGTCTCCGCCACGATCTGGTGGATGAGCGTCGGCCCGGCCGGATCGCTGGTGGCGACCAGCGCGCGGACGACCTCCTCGGGCTCCTTGCGCAGCACGTACTGCAGCGCGTCGTGGTTGCGGATGTACGGCAGGACGTTCACCACCTGCGCGTGGATCTTGCCCGCCGCGTCAGGCGCACTGGCCGACCACTCGACCAGCTTCACCCGCAGCAGCGAGACCTCGCGCTCCACGATCGCCGTGACCAGCGCTTCGCGCCCGCCGAACATCCGGTAGGCGGTGGCGCGCGCGACCCCGGCGTGCCGTGCCACCGACGTCAGACTCAGCGTCTTGGCCCCGAATCGGGAGACGAGCCCGACTCCGACATCCACCATGCGGTCACGATCCATGCGAAAACCGTAGCGAATCAGCCTGAGGCGGGAACCGTCGTGGTGGTCGTCGTGACGGTCGGCGCCGTGGTCGTGGTCTCGTCCGGGACGGCATCTCGGGTGCTCGTCTGCGGTGCCGGGTCGTCGGCGGGCCGATCGGACTCCCGTGACTGCGACGGAGCGGACGGGGCCGGCGGAGGTGACGATCGTCGGAACGACGGCGTCGTCCGCTCGGGCACCGGCGCCTCGGCCCGCGCGGTGATCGTCGTCTGACGCTCCACGCGGTCGGTGCCCGAACCGCCGCCCCGGCACTCGACGACGAAGGTTCTCGACACGTTCGGGAACACCGTGGCCGCGAGAGAACCACGCGAACGGGCCCCATCGCCGTCGAGTCGGTGGGCCGCAGCGCACCGCTCGGCGTGAGGGTGCACACCACGGCCGGGTTGCGCGTCGCGTTGTTGTACAGATCGATCTGGATGCGAGTCCCGTCGACGTGTACCGAACACCCGGGGACGGGCCCCGACCCGGCGAACGGCGGACAGCTCACATTCGGCGGCGCCGCAGGCGATTCCGAGTCGACGGTCAGAAGCGTCACCGCCGCGCCCAGGGTCAACGATCCGCCGATCGCGAGACCGGCGACGAGCTTGCGCATGACGGTGTCCCCTCGGTTGCGGTCGTGCCGGGACCCCGTTGTGGGTGTGGAGGCGCCATCGCCGGCGACGATGCGTCCAGGCTACGCGCAGGGCGGGCCATGCGCGGCCTTCTCGGCAGCAATCGGCGCGCGATGGCGACCCCGGCGAGGCAGAGCAGTCCACCGACGATGCCGACGCCGGTCGGCAACTCGTCGAGCAGCACCCACGACAGGACGATGACGATCGCGGGGACCACGAGCGTCGTGGCCGCCATCGCGCTCGCATCAGTGCGCGCCAACGCATACGCCCACGTGGAGAATGCGATCGCGGTCGGCCCCACACCGAGGTAGATGACCGCCCAGATCGCCCCCGGCTCGGCGCCGGCCAACTCGCCGACGGCGACCGGGGCGAACGGCGCGGTCGCCACGAGACCCGCGACCGCACCCAGCCAGGTGGCGGTCAGCGCGTCGACGGCGCGCAGTGCGGACTTCTGGATCAACACGCCGGTCGCGTACAGGACTGCCGCGGCGACCCCGAGGACGATGCCCAGCCAGTCGGCGTGCGCGTCCGCGGTCGCGGATCCGCCGAGCGCTATCAGCACCACGCCGGCGAAGGCGATCGTCATGCCGATCACGAGATGGCGCGGAAATCCCTCTCCCAGAAACAGTCCCGCGGCAACGGCGACGAGGATCGGCGCCAGGTTCACCAGCAGCGCCGCGGTCCCGGCGTCGAGGTGACGCTCGGCCCAGTTCAGCAGGATCGTGTAGCCCGCGAACCACGCGACGCCGTAGGCGATGACCATTCCCAGTGCGCGACCCCGCGGGAACAGCGGACGTGTCGGCGTTCCGGTGGTCCGCGCGCGCAGACGCACCACCGCCATGAGGACCGTCAGCGGGATGACCGCGGCGAGCAACCGCAGAAAAGCCATGGCACCCGGCGAGAACGTGTCGCCCAGCGCACGGATCCCGACGAAGGCCGACGCCCACAACACGACGGTGACGATCGCTGCCAGCGCGGGCAGCGATGCGGAGGCGGACGCAGCAGATGCCGGCAGGCGCGGGGACATACGGTCCAGAGTCGCCCATCCGGCACTTCAGGACAAGTGGATACTTGAATCCAAAACTTCAGTGACACTGAAATGACCGCGTTATACTCGCCGCATGGTCGACATCCACCGACTCCGCGTCCTGCGTTCGGTCATCGGCGAGCAGTCCATCGGCGGGGCCGCGGCCGCGCTCGGGTACACACCGTCGGCGGTCAGTCAGCACATCGCCACGCTCCAGCGCGAGACCGGACTGTCGCTGGTGGAGCGTGACGGTCGTGGCATCGTGCCGACCGAGGCCGGCACCATCCTGGCGCGCGAGTCCGACACGGTCTTCGAGCAGATCGCCCGCGTCGACGGCCTGATCTCGGAGCTGCGCGACGGACGACTCGGCCAGTTGCGGATCAACTATTTCGCCTCCGCCGGCGCCACCTGGATCCCGCCCATCGTCGCGGCGATCTCCCGCGAATTCCCCGGACTGCGACTCGATCTGCGCCTCATCGAACTGATGGGCCCCTCGTCGACGTCACCCGACATCGAGATCTACGTGGCGGACAGTCGACGCCCCGCTGCCGAGGTCGGCGGCTTCGACGATCGCCGACTGGCCACCGACCCGTATCACGCTGTCGTACCAGAGGATTCACCGTGGGCGGCGCTCGAGTCGGTGACCCTCCGTGAGCTGTCCCAGGTCCCGTGGGTCGACAACGACGTGGCGCGCGGCCCGTGCCGACAGGCACTGCTGGACGCGTGCACGTCGGTCGGATTCGTACCCGATTTCAGCGTGGAGACACAGGACTACCCGACCGCGATCCGGTTCGTCGCGGCCGGGGTCGGACTCACCGTCGTCCCCAGACTGGCCCTGATCGACCTGCCGCCGGGCGTCGTGGCGATCCCGATCCTCGATCCCACGCCCGCGCGCGAGGTGCGGGTCCGGGTGCGCCAGGCAGGGCTCGACCTACCGCCGGTGCGACAAGTCCTCGACATGCTCGACTCCGCTGTGGCGCACAGCTTTTCGTAGGGGCTTCGACAAGCTCAGCCGGCGGGAGGGATCAAGCCTCACCGCTGGTTGAGCCGGGCCGGAGCGAAGCGACGCCCCGAGTCGAAGCCACTCCCGCGTCAGCCGAGCTTGCGCAAGCGCGGGGCGAGGTCGCGTTCGAAGTTGTCGAGGAACCGCTGCTGGTCGTGTCCGGGGGCGTGGAAGACCAGGTGATTGAGCCCGGCGTCGGTGTAGAACTTGACCTTCTCGACGGCCTCGTCGGGGTCGGAGGACACGATCCACCGCTTGGCGACCTGCTCGATCGGCAGCTCGTCGGCCAGGCGCTCCATCTCGGTGGAGCTGTTGACGCTGTGCTTCTGTTCCGGGGTCAGCGACAGCGGGGCCCAGAACCGGGTGTTCTCCAGCGCCAGTTCGGGATCGGGATCGTAGGAGATCTTGATCTCGATCATCTTGTCGATGTCGTCGACGTTGCGTTCGGCCTTCTGCGCACCTTCGGCGACCGCGGGCAGCAGCTTCTCGGTGTAGAGCTCGGGACCCTTGCCCGAGGTACAGATGAAACCGTCACCGGCGCGACCGGCATAGCGGGCCACGACCGGGCCGCCGGCGGCGACATACACCGGGATCGGTTGCTCGGGAATGTCGTACATGTACGCGCCCTGCGTGTGGTAGTACTCGCCGTCGAAGTTGATCTCCTCGCCGGTCCACAGCTCGCGCATGAGCGTGATGGACTCCCGCAGGCGTGCGAATCGTTCCTTGAACTCCGGCCACTCGCCCTGGAAACCGGTCGCGTACTCGTTGAGCGCTTCGCCGGTTCCGACGCCGAGCATGATGCGTCCGGGGTACAGGCAGCCCATCGTGGCGAAGGCCTGCGCGATGACCGCGGGGTTGTAGCGGAAGGTCGGGGTCATCACCGAGGTGCCGATCTGCACCCGCTTGGTGCGCTCACCGACCGCCGCCATCCAGGCCAGCGAGAAGGGCGCGTGACCGCCGTTGTGCCGCCAGGGCTGGAAGTGATCGCTCACCGCAACCGAATCCATGCCGTGCTCTTCGGCCGCGACCGCGATCTCCACCAGCTCGCGCGGATCGAACTGCTCCGCCGATGCCTTGAAACCGAGCTTGAGTTCTGCCATGTCCATCGCTCCTCTGCCACCGGCCTCACCGCCGGCGCGGGCCGGTCTGCGGAGTCGGCCGAATCGTGTTGTGACCTCGCATACCAACGTAGAGCATGTGCGCAGACAGCGGCGTCGCCAGCCTGTCGCCCCGTCAGCCGGCCCTGCTGCCGGCCGCAGACGCCTCGTCGGGCTCGCCAACGGTCAACGTCCGTGACGCTCCGGCCCGTGTGTCGGCGATGTGCCGCTCCAGCAGGTCGGCCGCACGCTCGGAGTCGCGGTCGCGCACGGCGTCGAGGATCGCCCGATGCTCGGCCACCGACACGTCGTGCCGCCGGCCCGCGGTCGGCAGATAGTAGAAACGCACCCGCTTGTTCACGTCGGCGACCATCGACTCGAGGACTCGGTTGTGCGCACAACTCGCCAGTCCGACGTGGAAGTCGCAATTGATCGCGGACAGCGCCGCGTCATCGGTCGTCGCATCCTGACGTTCGACGACCTGCACCAGCTCGTCGAGTTGCGCGGCGGTGCGTCGTTGCGCCGCCAGCCACGCCGCTTTCCGCTCGACGATGAGCCGTGCCTCGAACAGGTCCGACAGTTCGGCGGCATCCCGGTCCCGGACGTAGGTGCCGCGATTGTGACGACGGACGACCCACCCCTCGGCTTCCAGGGAACGGAGGGCCTCGCGCACAGGGATGTGACTGACCCCCGACTCCCGGGCGAGCTCGTCGGCGTTGATGCGCGTACCGGGCGCGAGTCGTCCGGAGAGGATGCCCTCCTCCACCTCGGCGCGAATCCGGTCGGCCGGGGCCGGGGTGACGCCCACGACGCTCTCACTCATGGCGAGATCCTATATGAATTCTGGATTCTCGTTATCCTCGCTCGATGCCGGCCACCGTCGTGACGAGAGTTCGCCGCGAATGCCCTCCTGTCTCGGTTAATCGGTTGTTAACGACGCGGCAACGAGAGCGCGACGACTCGAGCGTTTCCTATAGGAACTTGCATCGAGGTTCGGGAGGAACCCATGAGCTCTACCTCAGACATACCCGTCGCCGGGACGGGACCCGGCAACACCGCCCCCGACGCGGCGGCGACCTTCGACGAGTACGAGGACCGGCCCGTCCCGGCGTCGGCGCGCAAGTCACTCTTCGCGGTGTCATCGGTGTGGCTCGGGTTCCCGATGATCCTCACCTGCGCGGTCTTCGGCGGCATGATCGTCTACTCGCTCGGCTTCTGGCCGGGCATGGCCGCGATTGCGGTCGGCAACCTGATCCTGATGGTCTACGTCGGCCTGCTCAGCTATCAGGCGGGACGCACCGGCGAGAACTTCGCACTGATGGCGGCCCGGACGTTCGGCGCGAAGGGTTATCGCATCCCCGCGGCCTTCCTCACCACTGTCGTGATCGGCTGGTTCGCCTTCCAGACCGGCCTCACCGGCTCGACGCTCGAGGCGAGCATGGGGTGGAACGCCACAGTGATCGCGCTGATCGCCGGCGTCGGGTACGTGGCGGCGACGCTGCTGGGTATCCGGGCGCTGACCGTGATCGGCGTCATCGCGGCACCGCTCTATCTCGTCCTCGGTGTCCTCGCCATCGCCGACGCCTCGTCCGCGCCCGGCGCCGGTGAATTCACCTCGTACGCCGGTGGCGCCGGCGCCACCGCGCTCACCTTTGGTGCCGCGGTCACACTCGTGGTCGCCCTGTTCGCCGATTCCGGAACCATGACAGCCGATTTCACCCGCTGGTCGGTCAACGGCAAGCAGGCGTTCCTCGCCGCCTTCAGCGCCTTCCCGGTCGGCAACACGATCGCGCTGACCATCGGCGGCATCATCGTCGCGATGGGCGCCGGCGACGATCCGGCGACCAACGGTGGCGGATTCCTCGGCATCCTGATCGACAACGGCGGCGTGCTGGTCCCGATCGCGATCGCCTTCGTGTTCATCAACCTCGGATCGGTGTGCACGCATTGCCTCTACAACGGCGCCGTCGGCTGGAGCGAACTGACCGGCATCAAGATGCGCGTCCTGACCGTCGCTCTCGGGGCCGTCGGTGTCGCGCTCGCCGTCGCCGGAATCTGGCAGCACTTCGAGGATTGGCTCAACCTGCTCGGCGTCGTCGTCCCGCCGCTCGGTGCGGTCCTCATCGTGGATCAGGTGCTCCCACGGACGAAGCGGGCCGCATCGGCCGATTCCCCGGTCGCCTGGCGCGCGACGTCGTTCGTCGCGTGGGGCGGCGGCGCGGTCGCAGCCCTCGTCACGCACTACATCGCCCCCGTTCTGTGCGTCGTCGCGGTGGGGATCCTCGTGTCGGGAGTCCTTGCCGCGCTCCTGAGTCGGCGGTCGTCGGCACAGTCGACGACGGCACCCGCAGCCACCGAGGGTGTCGAATCGGCGCCGGTCTGACGCCCTCCGAGGCTCCCCGGGGTCCGGCAGGCCCACTCACCCAGGGAGCAGCAGCCCCCACCCACCGAAGCAGGAACCATCCATGACATCCTCTGCATCACAGCACTTTTCGACGATCGGCGCCGCACGGCCGTACGCCTGGCCCTACGACGGCGGTTTCGACCCCACCGCCACCGCACTCCTCTGCATCGACTGGCAGACCGACTTCTGCGGCCCGGGCGGGTACGTCGACTCGATGGGCTACGACCTGTCGTTGACGCGGGCGCCACTCGGACCGACCGCCCGGGTCCTGGCCGCGGCGCGCGACGCCGGCCTCACGATCATCCACACCCGAGAGGGCCACCGCGCCGATCTGTCCGATCTCCCGGCCAACAAACGCTGGCGGTCGGGACGGATCGGAGCCGAGATCGGCTCCGCCGGTCCCTGCGGTCGCATCCTGATCCGCGACGAACCCGGATGGCAGATCGTACCGGAGGTCGCTCCCCGCGACGGCGAGATCGTCATCGACAAGCCGGGTAAAGGCGCCTTCTATGCCACCGACCTCGACCTCGTGCTGCGCACCAACGGGATCACGCACCTCATCCTGACCGGGATCACGACCGATGTCTGTGTTCACACCACGATGCGCGAGGCCAACGACCGCGGTTACGAATGCCTCATCCTCTCCGACTGCACGGGCGCGACCGATCCCGCCAATCACGAGGCCGCCCTGAACATGGTCACGATGCAGGGTGGCGTGTTCGGCGCCGTCGCCGCGTCGTCGGATCTCCTCGCCGTGATCGCCCGGGAGCGGGCGTCGATATCGCCGTGTAGCACCTGCACCCCTGGTGAGGGGCGTGTTCGCGGCGGGCGATTCCTCTGGTGGCGAACACACTGGACTTGAAGCTCGGTTGAAGTTCTACCGTGGTTGGCATGAGCATGCAGTCCGTGGCCTGGGACATGATGTACAAGTCCTCCACCCAGCCCAACAGCAAGCGGTTGCGGGGCGACCGCCGGGCGACCCTCCGCCGGATCGGCGCATTCGCCCGACCCCACCGGCGTCGTATCGCCCTGTTCCTCGTGCTGTCGATCTTCACCGCGGTGCTGACGGTGGTGACCCCGCTGCTGGCCGGCCGGGTCGTCAACCTGATCACCGAGAGCGGCTCGGAGACGATGATCGTCGGACTCGCGGTCGCCATCGCGCTGATCGCCGTCGCCGAGGCCGCCGCGGGGATCGGGGTCCGCTGGCTGTCGGCAAACATCGGCGAGGGTCTCATCCTGGACCTGCGTCGAGCCGTCTTCGACCACGTGCAACAGATGCCGGTCGCGTTCTTCACCCGCACCCGCACCGGAGCCCTGGTGAGCAGGCTCAACAACGACGTCATCGGCGCTCAGCGCGCATTCAGCGACACCCTGTCGGGCGTCGTCTCCAACATCGTCACGCTCACCCTGACCCTCGCCGTGATGATCGCGATCAGCTGGCAGATCACGCTGCTCGCGCTGATCCTGCTGCCGGTCTTCGTCGTACCGGCGCGGCGGATGGGCCGGCGGATGGCCGCGCTGTCCCGCGAGGCCGCCGAGCACAACGCCCGGATGTCGACACAGATGACCGAGCGGTTCTCCGCCCCCGGCGCCACGCTGGTGAAACTCTTCGGGCGGCCCGACCTCGAGTCGCGCGAGTTCGCCGAGCGCGCCGACCGCGTCCGCGACATCGGCGTGCGCCGGTCGATGCTGCAGGCGTATTTCATGACGACCCTGATGCTGGTCTCGGCGCTCGCCCTCGCGCTGGTCTATGGGCTCGGCGGATGGCTTGCGGTGCAGGATCATCTGTCCGCGGGCGCGGTCGTCTCACTGGCACTGCTGCTGACCCGGATGTACGCGCCACTGACCGCCCTGGCGAATGCCCGGGTCGAGATCATGAGTGCGCTGGTCAGTTTCGAGCGCGTCTTCGAGGTGCTCGATCTCCGGCCCCTCATCACCGACGCCCCGGACGCGATAGCGGTGCCCGGCACCGAGAGTGGGCGGCCCGTACCGGTGTCCGTCCGGTTCGACGACGTCTCGTTCGCCTATCCCGCGGCCGACAAGGTGTCGCTGGCCTCACTGGAAGAGGTTGCCCAGCTGGACAACCGAGCCGGGACGACGGTGCTGCACCACGTCGACCTGGATGTCCCGGCCGGCAGCATGGTTGCCCTGGTGGGCAGTTCGGGTGCCGGCAAGTCGACGATCGCGAGTCTCGCGACCCGCCTCTACGACGTCGATGAGGGGTCGATCGAGCTGGCCGGGGTGGACATCCGGAAGTTGCAGACGGCGTCGGTCCACCGGACAGTCGGCCTCGTCACCCAGGACGGCCACCTCTTCCACGACACCATCCGCGCCAACCTCGTTCTCGCGCAGCCGAACACCTCCGACGACCAGATCTGGGACGCGCTCCGTCGCGCTCGGCTGGACGACCTGGTCGGCTCGCTGCCCGAGGGGCTCGACACGGTCGTCGGCGAACGCGGCTATCGCCTGTCCGGCGGTGAGCGGCAACGGATGACGATCGCCCGTCTGCTCCTGGCCCAGCCGTCGGTCGTCATCCTGGACGAGGCGACCGCACATCTCGACTCGACGTCGGAGGCGGCGGTTCAGGAGGCGCTCGGCGAGGCCCTCGAGGGACGGACCTCGATCGTCATCGCCCACCGGCTCTCGACGATCCGGGCCGCCGACGAGATCGTCGTGCTCGAGGGTGGGCGCGTCGTCGAACGCGGTGATCACCCGACGCTCCTCGCCCGCAACGGGCGCTACGCCGAGCTCTACCGCACCCAGTTCGCCGACGACGACCCCGAGGACTCGGATTCGCTGACGGCGTGACCCTTCGAGACGCGGCCTCCGCAAGCTCCGGCCGCTCCTCAGGGAGCAGGGATGGCCGCCGACCCCGCAAGCTCCGGCCGCTCCTCAGGGAGCAGGGATGGCCGCGGCCCCCGCAAGCTCCGGCCGCTCCTCAGGGAGCAGGGGTGGTCGCCCTCACGCTTCTTCGGGAGGCAGAGGTGAGATCAGTCGTCGAGGTCGTCGAAGTTGTCGATCAGCCCGCGGCGCCGGGGACGATCGTCGGTGTCCTTGACCCGCTCACCGAGGCGGCGCCGGAGCTGCATGGCGATCAGCACGATGTTGACGACCACCACGGCGATCCCGACGGCCACCCAGAACCAACGGCCTTCCTGCCACCAGCCGACGGTCAGCCAGCCGATGCAGAAGATGAGGATCGTCGCGCCGACGATGGTCAGTGTCATCGAGAACGTCTGCGCGCTCCGCGAGAAGTCGGGGCCGGTGGTCACGATGATCTCCTGCATTCGGGGACAACTGTTGGCACGGCCGCCCCGGCGGAAACGATGTCGTGGTGGGCGCAGGTCAGGACTGGATCACCATGACGACCGCGACGAGGACAGCCACCACCACTATCGCAGCGACCACGAGCATGACCTGCTGCGGCCCCGGCATCTCGCCGCCGGTGACCAGGGCCCGCGACGTCCGCCGCCATCGCCGGGCCCCGAGTACCGCCAGCGAGGCGCCCAGCGCGACCATGAGGACGCCCAGCACGATGTCGAGGAGCGGGGTGGCCTCGTCGGGCGACAGGTAGACGACGGCGATCCCGGCCGCGATGAAGCCGAGGGCGGTCCGGACCCACGCGAGCAGGGTGCGTTCGGCGGCGAGGGTGAACCGGGCGTCCACCGCGCCGGGCGGCCTGATCTCCAGGTCGTCGTCGTACGACGGGCCCGGCGCCGCCGGAGCACTCACACCGTCAGCCGGCCCGCTTACCCGTTCGTTCGTCAGTGCTCTTGCCCTCTCGAATCGCTTCGGTGGCGAAGGCCGCGGTCACCTCGACCGCGTCCAGGGTCTCGGGGTGGTGCGCGCTCAACACCGGAAAGGCGTGTACCTGCCACGCGTAAGTGTGCGCCACCGCGGTGACGCCCACCTCGTCGAGTGACTCGACGAGGTCGATGATGTCGGGCTCGAGCATCTCCCCCTCGGCCGCGACGAGCACGGTCGGCGGGAACGAGGTGAGGTCGGCGTCGGCGATGCGCCGGACCCCGGTGAGCTCGACGGGCCCCTTGTCGAACTGGGGCGCCAGCCGGGCCATCTTGGACTTGGGCAGATAGGCGTCGGATCGGCTGGACCGGTCCGGATGAACGCCGAGATCCATGTCGAGCAGCGGCGAGAACCCGATCAGCGCCGCCGGCGTCGGCAACCCGCGCGTGACGGCCGCCTCGACGACCTTCGCCGCCAAGAACCCCCCGGCCGAGTCGCCGGCGACGATGACACGGCGGAAGCCCCGCTCGTTGATCAGTTCGGCATATGCGTCGACGGCGTCGACGACGGAGGTCCCGACCCCCGCCTTCGGCAGTTGGCGGTACTCCAGCGAGAAGACCGGCACCTCACACGCTCGCGCCATCCGCGCCGCGATCGATCGGTGCGTACCGAGTCCGCAGACCACGAACGCACCACCGTGCAGATAGAGCATCGCCGTGTCGCTGTCCCGGCGTGAGGGTCCGACCGGCATGATCAGCTCGGCCGGCCGTCCGGCCAGGACCAGCTGTTCGCGGACCACGCCGCGGGGCTTGGGTCCGACCGCCATGATCCGGTCGATGAGGAACAGGCCCGCCAGCCCCGGCGTGTTGACCGGCCACAACGACAGCGCCGGCTTCAGGAACACTCGTGCGCCGAACCACATGGGGAAAGACCGAAGGCTCGGGCGACGGTGGTGAACGATGGGCATCAGATCCTCCTGGCCCGAAGCTACACCCCGTGGCCGTCCGTTTCAGTACGTTCGTCGGGGTCGCCGTTCACTGTGTCGAGGTCGTTCGGTCACCTTGGTCGGCTATATTCTCGGACTCGTGACCAGATCGCGGATGTGCCCGGCAGGTGCCGTTTAGGTGCCGATTCCTCCCCAGTTCCTGTTGTCTGCGCAGGCAGACCCCCCTCGCACCCTCTGCGATGTACTCACCGCCACCGCGCGGGCGCACCCGGACGCGGCGGCCATCGACGACGGTGAGATGACCCTCACCTACGGCCAGTTGCTGGCCGTGGTCCGTCGTACCGTCACGCGGCTCGGCGAGGTCGGCGTCGGGCGGGGCAGCCGGGTCGGGATCCGGATGCCCTCGGGCTCGCGAGACCTCTATGTCGCGATCCTGGCGACCCTCTACGCGGGCGCCGCATACGTGCCGGTCGACGCCGACGACCCGGACGAACGCGCCGAACTCGTCTTCGGCGAGGCCGGTGTCGACGCCATCGTCGACGCCGACGGACCGCGGTCGACCACGACGACGTCGACACCCGCGGAACCCCCCGCCCGCCCCACGCCCGACGACGACGCGTGGATCATCTTCACGTCCGGGTCCACCGGAAAGCCCAAGGGCGTCGCGGTCACCCATCGCAACGCCGCGGCCTTCGTCGACGCCGAGGCGGCCATGTTCCTCCCGGATGCCCCCATCGGCCCACACGACCGGGTCCTGGCCGGGCTGTCGGTCGCGTTCGACGCGTCGTGTGAGGAGATGTGGCTCGCGTGGCGCAACGGCGCCTGCCTGGTGCCCGCGCCGCGCTCGCTGGTTCGCAGCGGCATGGACCTCGGACCGTGGCTGGTGGCACGGGACATCACCGTCGTGTCGACGGTGCCCACGCTGGCCTCACTGTGGCCGCCGGAGGCCCTGGAAGCGGTGCGGCTGTTGATCTTCGGTGGCGAGGCCTGCCCGCCCGAGCTCGCCGACCGGCTGGCCGTCCCGGGCCGCGAGGTGTGGAACACCTACGGCCCCACCGAGGCGACGGTCGTGGCCTGCGCCGCACCACTCGGCGGGGACGGCCCGGTACGCATCGGATTGCCCTTGCGTGGTTGGGATCTCGCGGTCGTCGACGCCCAGGGACAACCGGTCACCGAGGGCGAGGTCGGCGAGCTCGTGATCGGCGGCGTCGGTCTGGCCCGTTACCTCGACCCGGCCAAGGACGCGGAGAAGTACGCGCCGATGCCGACCCTCGGCTGGGAACGCGCTTATCGCAGTGGCGATCTGGTGCGTCTGGACACCGCAGGCCTGCTGTTCATGGGCCGCGCCGACGACCAGGTCAAGGTCGGCGGCCGGCGTATCGAGCTCGGCGAGATCGACAATGCACTGCAGAACCTGCCCGGGGTGAGCGGCGCCGCGGCCGCCGTTCGCAAGTCCGCGGCGGGCAACAGCCTGCTCGTCGGCTACCTCGTGTCGGCCGATCCCGGCTTCGACGTCGCCGACGCGCACGCCGAGTTGCGCCGCCAACTGCCCGCCGCGATGGTGCCCACCCTTGCCCTTGTCGACGAATTGCCCACGCGCACTTCGGGGAAGGTTGATCGTGATGCGCTGCCCTGGCCCCTGCCGGGCAGCAGCAGACCAGTGGATGACGACGTTGAACTGAGCGAGACCGAGCTCTGGCTGGCGCAACTGTGGACCGATGTCCTCGGGATGACCGTCTCCAGCCCGGACGTCGACTTCTTCGCCGAGGGCGGCGGCTCGCTGGCCGCGGCGCAGCTCGTCACCGCAGTGCGCGAACGATACCCCGACATCTCGGTCGCCGACCTCTACGACCATCCACGCCTGGGGTCGATGGCCGAGATGCTCGACGCCCGCCGCCCGACGACGAGCATCGACGAACGCCACATCGCACCGACCCCGCGCTCGGCCGGGCTGGCACAGCTCGCGCTGACCATCCCGCTGACGACGCTCACCGGACTGCAGTGGGCCACCTGGCTCGGCGTGGTCAACAACCTCGCGGTGCTCGCCGCCGAGCGGATGGACCGCACCGTCGAGTGGCTGGTCGAGATCAACTGGTGGGTCCTGCTGGCGGCGTTCCTCGTCTTCATCACCCCGCCCGGACGCATGTGCATCGCGGCTCTCGGCGCCCGAGTGCTCCTTGCCGGCGTCTCGCCGGGCGTGTACCCGCGCGGCGGCAGCGTCCACGTGCGGTTGTGGGTCGCCGAACGACTCCTCGACGCCAGCGGCGCCGCCAACCTGTCCGGGGCACCGTGGATGATCTATCTCGCGCGGGCTCTCGGAGCGACGATCGGGCGCGGCGTCGACCTGCACACCATCCCGCCGGTCACCGGATTGCTCACGGTCGGCGACGGCGCGTCCGTCGAACCCGAGGTCGACATCTCCGGCTGGTGGATCGACGGCGACGACGTCCACATCGGGGAGATCGCCATCAAACGCGGCGCGTCGATCGGCGCTCGGTCGACGCTCACCCCGGGCGCGGTCGTCGGACGCGATGCCGTCGTCGCCCCCGGATCAGCGGTGTTCGGCCGGGTCAAGGCCCGCCAGCACTGGGCCGGTTCCCCCGCGGTCAAGATCGGGAAGGCCGAGCATCCGTGGCCCGACCACCGGCCCCCGCGGGCGACGTGGTGGGTACCGATCTACGGGTTGTCGTCGCTCGGGCTGGCCGCGATCCCGCTCATTTCCCTCGCGTCTGGCCTGGCGGTGATCGGGGCCTGGGCACTGACCGCGGACCGGTTGCGCGACGCCGGGATTCGCGCGCTGATCCTGCTGCCTGCGGCCACCATCACGAGCCTCTTCGTGTTCGCAGCCATCACCGCGGGCTTGGTCCGGCTCGCCGCGATCGGCCTGCACACCGGGTACCACCCGGTTCGTTCGCGTGTCGGCTGGCAGGTCTGGATCACCGAGCGCCTCCTCGACGCCGCGCGCACGTACCTGTTCCCGCTGTACGCGAGTCTGCTGACCCCGACCTGGTTCCGTGTCCTCGGCGCGAAGGTCGGTGTGGGGACCGAGATCTCCACCGCGCTCGTGCTCCCCCGGTTCACCACCATCGGCGACGGCGCGTTCCTCGCCGACGACACGATGGTCGCGTCGTACGAACTCGGCGGCGGCTGGCTGCACATCGACGAGGCGAAGATCGGCAAGAGGTCCTTCCTCGGCAACTCCGGTATGACCGGGCCCGGCCGCAAGGTCCCCAAGAACGGGCTGGTGGCGGTGTTGTCGGCAACGCCCGATCGGGCGAAGTCGGGGTCGAGCTGGCTCGGCAGCCCGCCGGTGCGCCTGCGCCGGACCGCGGCCCAGATCGACACCTCGCGCACCTTCGACCCGCCGGCCACCCTGAAGATCGCCCGCTCACTCATCGAGACGCTGCGCCTGGTGCCCGTCATGGTGTCGTTCGGGCTGGGCGTCGGGCTGCTGCTCGCGCTGCAGTACGTCGCGGTACACGTGCACTACGGGGTCGCGGCCCTGGTGAGCGGCCTGCTCCTGCTCGTCGTCGGCGCGATCGCCTGCGTCACCGCCGCCGCGGCCAAGTGGCTCGTCGTCGGCCGCATCACGGTCAGCGAGCACCCGCTGTGGAGCTCGTTCGTCTGGCGCAACGAACTGTCCGACGCGTTCGTCGAGACCGTTGCGGCACCCTGGTTCGCCAACGCCGCGACCGGCACTCCGATCCTCAACCTGTGGCTGCGGATGCTCGGCGCGAAAATCGGCCGGGGCGTCTGGTGTGAGACCTACTGGCTGCCCGAAGCCGACCTCGTCACGCTCGGCGACGGCGCGACCGTGCAACGCGGCTGCGTGGTCCAGACGCATCTGTTCCACGACCGTGTGATGGCCATCGACCGCGTCACGCTCGGGGCCGGGGCGACCCTCGGCCCGCACTGCGTCGCGCTGCCCGCATCCGGACTCGGCGACTCGGCGACCGTGGGGCCGGCGTCGCTGGTCATGCGCGGAGATGTGGTCCCGGCTCACACCCGCTGGCAGGGAAACCCCATCGCTCCCTGGCCTCGCTGATCCGAAGGGACCGCATAACCGCAGTTCACAGCCCCTGCTCCCTAAGGTGCGAGGAGCGAAAGCGACGAGATGGTCCTATAGATTGTCAAGCGCTCCGAGGTCGGTGGTGAAGGCTTTGTAGAGTTCGCGGGCGACGTAGCGTTTGAGGCATCGGATGATTTCCTTCTTCGTTTTCTCGTTGCCGCGT
>NZ_JAKRFE010000023.1:0-60203 GCF_022348225.1 Gordonia sp. McavH-238-E | reverse complement strand
GAAGCCTTCCTCGAAGAAGGCTACCGCCCGCTCACGCTGCTCCACCGACAACGAACTACGTGGATGCATACAACTCTCCCCGGGTAGTCGAAACTGATTTTCAGTCCAACTCCCGGGGAGCAGTCCACCGAGCGCGGTGGGTTTACAGAAGAGGGGTGGGTTTGCGGGTGGGCGTCAGGGCATGAGTATGGCGCGAGCTCACATGTGGCCGCACAAGAAAATCAACCGGCGGTCGACCACGCCGGCGGAACGCTGCGACTACGGAGTCGGCCGGAGCAACTGCAGACGACTGGTCATGCGGAAGGCATCGGGCCGGGAGGCCGTTGCGGCGGTGCAGAAGTCCGGCAAGGTGTGCGGCGAGGTGAAGGTGACGGCGATGTTCTCGTCGACCAGGATGTCCACCAGGTTGACGAACCTCTGCTGTGCCTCCTCGTCGGCGCCATCGAATGTCGGAACGTCGGTGATCGTCCAGCGGGATACGTGCGAGCCCACGTCAGATACTCGATAGTCGACACCGGCGCGTCACACAGTTGCGCAAACGAGGCCTGCAGCCATCCGTCACGCGCGGAACGGACCTCGAAAGTTCGGCCGCGAACGGTGAGCCCGACTGTCTCGGCGGTCTCGGACAGGCGATTCGACGGCGGTGCTGTGATCCAGGTTCCCGCGGCGAAGCCGACGGAGTCCCCGCGGGGAGATGCGCGATAGTCGGTCTGCCCGTCCAGGTGATGGACGTCGAAATGGACTTTGATCATCGTGATCCCGGGCTCGAAGAGGTGATGCCAGATGGGGTTCGGCAGCAGATCATCCGGGGCGTAGTTCGACGTCGCCAGGACGGTGATCCGCCGGGCGAGTACATGGTCCAGCAGCCGGGTGAGGAGACGTGCATCCCCGGAGTCGTGCACGTGAAGCTCGTCGAAGTACAGCAACTCGCTGTTGCCGACGACATCGTCGATGCCCAGGCGTAGCGACTGTGGGTCGTTCCGATGCGCGTGTACGCGGCGATGGAGCTCCTCGAAGAAGCTGTGGAAGTGGACCCGCGTCTTCCTCCGTGTCGGAGTGGCGTCGTAGAAGGCGTCGGCCAGCCACGTCTTGCCCCGGCCGGCCGATCCGTAGATGTAGAGTCCGCGCCGGCCCGACGAGCGTCGTGTTCGCCGGCGTCCCTCCGGAACGAGGTCGGCGAGCCGATCGACGAGCAGCCGTTGCTGGGTGTCCAGCACGATCCCGTCGTCGGCGGCCGAAGCGGAGATCGCGGTGATCACTTCCTGACGTACTGCGAACACACTGGAATGGTCACACGGAACGCGTGGTGCCTCGGCCGCGCGTGGCCGAAGTCACCAGGTCTCGTCGCGACACCCGATCGAGCCGCAGGATCAAAGCCGTTGCGTGAACACGTAATCGTGTTCGGTGCTGTCCCCGAGGGTGAAGGTCTTCACACCGACGCGTTCGAAACCCATCTTCGTGTAGAACCGCTGGGCGCGGGCGTTCAGCTGATTCACCCCCAGCCAGATGAGCGTGCTGCCGTGTGACCGTGCGCGTTCGATCGCGGTGCCCATGAGCAGATGCGACGGGGTCGCGCCCTGCCGCGAATGGTGGTCGCGCAGCACGTACATCTTGGACACCTCGCTCACCGGACGTTCGGTCACGACCGCGCAGACGTCGGGGTGTGCCGGTTCGGTGTGCATCACGAGCGCGTAGCCGAGGATCGGGCCGCCGACGCCGTCCCGCGCGACCAGGACATCGGCACGCGGATCGGTGATGTGGGCACGAAAGTTGCTCTCCCGCAGGTTCGCCGCGACGAAGTCCTCGATGTCGGTCGGCGACGCATGCGGTGGGCACGCGAGCGGAAACGTGATGGCGGCGACCTCGGCGACACCCCCCGCCGCGGCGGGGTCGGTCACGACCTCGACGACGACCTCGGTCGTACCGGTGACATCGGGGCCGCTCACGACAGCGGGCGGGCCGGGTCGGCGGTCCAGGCGTTCATCGACCCGTCATAGACGGCGACGTCGTCCCGGCCGAGGGTGCGCAACGCGAATGCGGCTGCGGTGGCGGCGATCCCACCGCCGCAATAGGTGACCGGTCGCACCGACGGGTCGAGGGCGCCCGCGTCGTCGAACAGTCGGCGGAGCTCGTCGAGCGGCCGGAGCCGGCCGGCGTCGTCGACCAGTTCGGCGAACGGCACGTTGACACTGCCGGGGATGTGGCCGCCCGCGAACGATTCCCGGTCGAGTGCGTTCACCAGCAGGACGGACGGATCGCCGGTGGCGGCGGCGACCTCGTCGGTGGACACGATGCGCTCGGACCGGCGGCTCGGGGTGAATGTCGCTGCCGGACGGGTGACCTCGCCGGTCTCGACCGGCAGGTCGGCTGCGGTCCAGGCGCTGTATCCGCCGTCGAGGACGAGCACGTCGTCGAATCCCTCGAGTCCGAACTGCCACCACAGGCGGGTGGCCCAGATGCCGTTCACGGTGTCGTAGACGACGACGGTCGAGTCGTCGCCGATCCCCAGCCCGCCGATCGCCGTGGCGAACCGCGCCGAGTCGGCCGCGGCGAAGGGAGCTTCGCCGTCGGGATCGCTCAGATCGGCGATCTGGTCGGCGAACACCGCGCCGGGCAGGTGACCGGCCAGATAGGTGTCCCGGCCGGAGGCGACATGTGCGCCGTCGGCATCGAAGGTCAGGTGCACGGTGGCGTCGACGATGCGCAGGTTCTCGTCGTCGAGACGGGTGGCGAGGTCGGTGGCGGAGATGAGCGAGGTCATGACAGACACCGTAGTCCCGCCGTCATCGGAGGGGCTCGGTGGTGAAGTCCGCGAGCTCGACGCGGCGGGTCTTGTCCCAGTAGTCGACGATCCGCCACGGCAGGACGGCGACCACGCGTCCGTCGGGGTTGCGATACCAGTTGGTCATCGCCGGATGCGTCCACACCATCTGCGCGTGGGCGCGGTCGACGGCGTCGTTGTACTCCTCGGTGACGTCCCGCCGGACTTCCAGTGCGCCCAAGCGGTTCTCGATCATCGCGCGGATGGCGTCGCAGACGTAGCGCACCTGGTATTCGAGGATGCTGATGAAGCTGCCGCCGTGTCCCAGTGCGGTGTTCGGTCCGGTGAGGATGAACAGGTTCGGGAAATCGGGCGCGGTGATGCCGAGGTAGGCATACGCGTCGTGGTCACCCCACGCCTCGACCGTGTTCTGCCCACTGCGCCCCACGATGTCCATGGGGTAGAGGTAGCGATCGCTGTGGAACCCGGTCGCGAAGACGATGATGTCGAAGTCGTGCGCGGCGCCGGTGCCGTCGACGAGTCCCTGGGACGTGACCCGCTCGACGCCGTGCGGGACCAGTTCCACATTCGGCCTGCGCAACATGCGAAACCAGCCGTTGTCCAACAGCATCCGCTTACCGAAGGGCGGGTAGTCGGGAGTCGACAGTTCGATGAGGTCGTCGCGGTCGCCCAGTTCGGTGCGCAGGTAGCGCAGGTAGAACTCGCGGTGACCGTGGTTGACGGCGTTGATCGACGCGGTCGGCTCGGGCCACTCCGGGTCGACGCGCAGGGTCGAGTGGACCTTGTCGTTGAAGATCCACGACAGACGTGCGCGGTACCACTCCCGGTACCCGGGGAGATTGTTCATCAGCCAGTGCACGGCGTCGCCGACCGGTGCGAAGTAGTCGTCGTTCGGCGCGATCCACTGCGGTGAGCGCTGGAAGATCGTCAGCGACCCGACCCGATCGGCGATCGCCGGCCCGATCTGCATCGCGCTGGCGCCGGACCCGACGATCGCCACCCGCTTGCCGGTGAGGGCGTCGGGCTCGTCGAGTTCGTCGGGCCACTGGGCGGAATGGAAGATCGGACCGGTGAAGTCGGCCAGGCCCGAGAGCTGGGGGAGCTTGGGGCGGTTGAGGAGTCCGACCGCGCTCACCAGGATCCGGGCCGTGAGGGTGTCCTGACGGCCGTCGCGATCCCGGACGTGGACCGTCCAGCGCTGGGTGTCGGCGTCGTAGGTCGCCGAGATGACCTCGGTGCCGAAGCGGACGCGATCACGCACCGCGTGCCGGTCGGCGAAGGCCTGTAGGTAGCCCTGCACCTCGTCGCGTTTGCCGAAGTGCGTCGACCACGGGTGGTCGAAGGACGAGATGGAGTACAGGTAGCTCGGCGTGTCCACGCCCGCGCCGGGGTAGCGGTTCTCGTACCACGAGCCGCCGACCTCATCGTTCTTCTCCAGCACGGTGTGCTCGACGCCGGCTTCGGCGAGTTGCGTGGAGATCAGCATGCCGGCCACCCCGGCGCCGATCACCAGCGCGTCGATCGACGTGGCGAGATCGGCGGGCACGGTCGGCAGGTGTGTACCCCGTAGGTCGCCGCGGACGATCTCGGTCATCATCGGCGCGAATTCCGGGGCCACCTGCTCGCCCGCGGTGAACGACATCAGGGCGGCCACGAGTGTCTCGTCGGCGGGCGTGCGCGTCGGCTGCCCCCGGTCGTACCAGTCGTCGAGAGCCTCGACGACCGCCTCGCGGATCTCCTGCTGGATGTCCGCTGCGAGCCCGCCCGAGGAGTTGTCGTCCATGCCGCGGCTGCGGGTCGGCCGGTATCGGTCGGCCATCCACCGGCGGTCACCGGTCATCTCCACGAGAACGGCGAGCAGGGTCGGGATGTTGCCGGCCGCGACCGCCGCGCGGATGTCCGCGGTGCGCGGCCGGGTGTCCGAGGGCGAGGAAACGGATGTCATGACTGAAACTAACCACTGTTAGTACTTCGACGTCAATACCGGATCGATGCACTCCTCGCGGCTATTGACGTCGCGAATCGGGTGTGTAAGTGTGTGCTCAGTCATACTAACAACAGTTAGTGATCACGGAGGGTTGACATGGAACTCAGCGAAGCAATGCGCACCACGGGCACCTGCCGCTACTTCAGCGAGCGGCCCGTCGAGGACGAGGTGCTGTACCGGGCGTTCGACGACGCGCGATTCGGCCCGCAGGGCGGGAACCGTCAGCCCGTCCGCTGGGTGGTCGTCCGCGACGAGACGACGAAGAAAGCTCTCGCCGACCTCTACCTGCCGTTCTGGGAGGGTTACTACGCCTCGGTCGTCGAGGGTTCGAAGAAGGTCGGCGCGATCCCCAAGACCGTGGAGAGTGCCAACTACTTCGCCCACCACCTCGCCGAGGTGCCGGCGCTGATCGTGGTCTGTGCCGAGATGGACGGTCTGCATCCCACCGACCACGAACTGGGCAGGCTCAGCGTCGTCGGCGGGGCGTCGATCTACCCGAGTGTCCAGAACCTCACGCTCGCGCTCCGGCAACAGGGCGTGGCGACCGCACTGACGACCCTGCTCTGCGCCGCCGAGAACGAGGTGAAAGACCTGCTCGGCATCCCCGACGGCTACCTCACCGCAGCGCACATCGCCGTCGGCTACCCGCGCGACGACTTTCCCCGCAAGCTGACCCGGACCCCGGTCGAGGACATCACCTTCCTCGACCGCTTCGACAACCAGATGTTCGCGTGAGTGCCCCCGCCATGAACCCGACCACGCGCGCCCTGTCGCCCGCACAGACCTCGATGCTCGGCCGGGCCACCATCGGTGACCAGCTCCGACGACTGGCCCGGTCCCAGGGATCGACCCCGGCGATCGTGGCGTACGACGCACAGGGCGGACGGACGTCGACGTCCTACGCCGAGCTCGACGCGATGGCCAATCGCGTCGCGCATGTTCTGCTCGACCTCGGCGTCAGGCGAGGGGACCGGGTGGCGGTGATGAGCCGCAACCGCGTCGAAACGGTCGCCACCTACTACGGCGCATTGAAGGTCGGCGCCGCGTACTCCGGCGTGAGCCCGATGTTCCGCGAAGGCGAGGTCGCACAACAGCTCCGCCACCTGGAGCCGACGGTGCTGGTGGTCGAACAACCGCTGTCCGCGCTGGCCGGCCCCATCGCCGACAGTCTCGGCATCTCGGTCCTCGTCGTCGGCGACGCCGAGGGGAACTCGTGGAACTCCTTCGACGAGTCGGTGGCCGCGGCGGACGACTCCGAACCGGAGTGTGAGGTCGACGAACACGACCTCGCGATGATCGTCTACACCAGCGGGACCGAGTCGACACCCAAGGGCGTCGAGATCGCCCACCGCAACTACCTCATCTCCACCTCGCCCGCGTACACATGGGGACTTCGCTGCCGCAACGACGACGTGTGGCTCTACGTCATGCCCTTCCACACCATCGCCGGGATCGGTTCGCTGACGTCGCTGACGCTGCTGGGTGCCACCCTCGTCCTGCCGGCCGCGGTCGACCCGGCGACGGCGTTGCGGATGATCCGGGACGAGAAGATCTCCGTCCTGGCGCAGACGCCGACGTTCTTCATCGCACTGGCCAATCACCCCGATTTCGGCCCCGACACCGTGGGTACGGTGCGTCGCTGCCTGACCTACGGCGGCCAGGTGTCGCCGCACGCGGTCGACGCGTGGGCCGCGGCCACACCCGAGTCCGTTTGGGGCACATACTGGGGACAGTCCGAGCTGACCCAGCTCGGCTCGGTCGGCTGGTTCCGGCGGCTCGAAGACGTACCGGACCAGGACCCGACCTGGATCGGCAAGCCGGTCGGGCACCTGGAGGTCCGGGTCGTCGACGCCGACGGCAACGACGCCGAAGAGGGCGAGCTGCTCTGTCGCACACCGTCGGTCATGCTCGGCTACTTCAAGGACCCCGAGCGCACCGCGCAGGTCTTCGAGGGTGGCTGGGTGCACACCGGTGACATCGTCCGCATCGATGCGGAGGGCAACCTGTTCTTCCGCGACCGGCGCAAGGACATGATCAAGACCGGCGGGTTCAACGTCGCATCGCAAGAGGTCGAGCGTGTCCTGCAGGCGCACCCCGACGTCGAGCGCGCCGCCGTCGTGGGGCTTCCGGACCCCTATTGGTCGGAGGCCGTCACCGGCTTCGTGGTCCTGCGCGCGGGTGCGGAGGTGAACGGCGACGACATCCGTGAGTACTGCCGCACCGACCTGGCAAAGTACAAGGTGCCCAAAGAGGTCCACGTCGTCGACGCACTGCCGACCGACGCCCAGGGCAAACTGCTCAAGCGCGAGTTGAGGAAGGCCTATGGAACCGGTCAGGGCTGAGGACGACGCCGTCTCGGCAGCCGACGATCAGCGGCAGCGAACAGATCGACGGCCACGCCGGCGCCGCGACGAGATCGTCGAGGCCGCCGCGGGATACTTCGCCGAACACGGATACTCCAACGCCGGGATGCGTGACATCGCGCAGGCGGTCGGCATGCGGGGCGCGAGCCTCTACAACCACTTCCAGTCCAAGGAGGAGATCCTCTACGCGATCGCCCTGCGGATGACCGAGGATCCGCAGCAGGACCTGTTGCTGCTCGACGGCGAAGGCGGTCCCGTCGAGCGGTTGACCAACCTGATCGAGGCGCATGTCCGGCGATTGGCGCGACACCGGGTGGAACACCTTGTCGCCCTGCGGGAGCTGTCGGCGCTCACGCCCGAGCATCGCCGCGTGGTCACCGACTATCGCAAGTACTACCAGCGTCGGATCCGCGATGTCATCGATGCCGGCGCGCGGCTGGGCCTGTTCGAGGTTCGCGACCCGCACCAATCGGCGATCGCGGTGCTCGACCTGATGAACGGGATCAGCTGGTGGCTCAACGATTCCCACGACGTCGACCAGTTGGTGCGCGACTACGTCGACTTCACGATCGGTGGCGTTCTCCACCACCGTCCGGCGTCGTGAGCGGCCCGCTCGCCGGCGTGCGGGTGGTCGAGATGCCCGGCCTCGGGCCGACCCCGCACGCTTGCATGCTGCTCGCGGATCTCGGTGCCGACGTCATCCGGATCCGGCGCCCCGGCCCCGATCTGCCCGGGCCCGACGGTATCCCGGATGCCGACGCAGGTCTGTACCGGTCACGGCGCAGCGTCGACGCCGATGTGAAGGATCCCACCGACCTCGCGCGCATCCGCGAGTTGGTCCTGCGCGCCGATATTCTCGTCGAGGGTTTCCGGCCGGGTGTGATGGAGCGCCTCGGCCTCGGGCCCGAGATCTGCTCCGACGCTCCGCAACTCATCTACGCGCGGATGACCGGATGGGGCCAGAGCGGTGACCGCGCCGCCACTGCGGGACACGACATCAACTACCTGGCCGTCACCGGTGTGCTCGAGGCGATGGGTCCGGCCGGATCGCCACCGGTGCCGCCGCTGTCGCTCGTCGGCGATTTCGGTGGGGGATCGATGCTGCTCGTCGTCGGGGTGCTGGCCGCCCTGCACGACCGCACGCGTACCGGCCGCGGTCAGGTGATCGACGCCGCGATGGTCGACGGTGCCGGACTCCTCGCCGCGCTCCAATGGTCGTGGAAGACGGCCGGACGCTGGAGTTCTCGGGATCAGGGCAACCTGCTCGACGGGTCGGCACCGTTCTACGCCACGTATCGGTGCGCCGACGGCAGATTCGTCGCCGTCGGTGCGCTCGAGGAGAAGTTCTGGCGGAACCTCGTCGACACCCTCGGGGTGGGCGATCTGCCCGATCGGTGGGACCGGGCCTCGTGGCCGGTGATCGGCGCGGCACTGCAGGCCCGCTTCGGTACGCGCACGCGCGACGAGTGGGGGAGCGTCTTCGCGGACGTGGATGCCTGCGTCACACCGGTTCTCGACTTCGACGAGGCCGCCGTGGACCCGGTCGCGGTGCAGCGGGGCTCGTTCGTGCGCGTCGACGACGCGATCGCCCCGGCGCCGGCACCCCGGTTCTCGCGGACCGTGTTGCCTGCTCCCTTCGCGCCGTCGGCGGCGTCGCTGAAGGAAATCGTGGGCGAGTGGTCGGCGTCGAGGTAGCGAATTCATGACAACGAAAAACCCCCGGGGCGACCCGGGGGTTTTGTCGTGGTGCGCGATACAAGGATTGAACTTGTGACCTCTTCCGTGTCAGGGAAGCGCTCTCCCACTGAGCTAATCGCGCGGGTATCAAATTGTGTAGCGGTGGAGGTGGCGACGGGAATCGAACCCGTGTACACGGCTTTGCAGGCCGTTGCCTCACCACTCGGCCACACCACCAGATGCGAGTCGACTCGCGCCGAGCGGATGACGGGATTCGAACCCGCGACCCTCACCTTGGCAAGGTGATGCGCTACCAGCTGCGCTACATCCGCATGCCCACGAGCGATCTTGTGGATCTTGCTGCTCGCGGTGCGAAGAGAAACTTACGCGATGGTTTCCGAACTATCCAAATCGCCTGGTCAGAAGCGTGGGACAGAGTGAATCCCCAGCATGTGATTCACCAGGCGACCCGAAACTCCTCGCTGTGACGTGGCCCACCGTCGGAATTTGGGACTTCTGCGCAACCCGTGTAATCTTCTGGCTCGTGCACAGGCGCCCCTGGCATCGACCGTAGGCGCCCGACACGGTCCCGTGGCTCAGTGGAAGAGCGTCCCGTTCACACCGGGAAGGTCGCTGGTTCGATCCCAGCCGGGACCACCAGATCACAAGAGCCTCGCCGGATTTCCGGCGAGGCTCTTGTAGTTGACCGGGTTCTGCGACACCCGAATCCGCCGGCGGGGAGGTCAGCGTGCTTCCGGCCGGCCTTCCTCGACCTCCGGCCACGACGAATGCTGCCGCAGATACCGGATCACGTCGTCGTCGATCGGGTCGCGCCCCGAATCGGGCCCGTCGCCGTGAACCTCGGCGTGCAGCCGTTCCATCCGTTGATCCAGTTCGTTCGCGGTGCGAGCCGCCGAGGCGAGCTCGGCGGCCAGATGATCGGGGACGCGGCCGTCGTACTTGTAGAAGATCTTGTGCTCCAGCGACGCCCAGAAGTCCATCGCGACGGTTCGGATCTGGATCTCCACCACGACCTCGACGGGTCCGGTGGACAGGAAGACCGGGATCGCGACGATCGCGTGCAAACTCTTGTAGCCGTTGGGCTTGGGCGCGGCGATGTAGTCCTTGATCTCGATGACGCGGATGTCGTCGTGCGAGGTCAAGGTCTCCAGGATTCGATAGGTGTCGGCGATGAAGCTGCACGTGACGCGGATACCCGCGATGTCGGTCAGCTGGGAGCGGATCGTGGGCAGGTCGGGGGCGATGCCCTTGCGCATGGCCTTGCGCAAGATGCTCTCCGGTGTCTTGACCCGCGAGGTCACGTGCTCGATGGGGTTGTAGTGATGCAGGTGAAGGAACTCGGTGCGCAGGATGGTGACCTTGGTCAGGATCTCGTCGACCGCGAACTGATGTTCCATCTGGAATCGGGTCATGTCGCCACGCAGTCGCGCCAGATCACCCAGGATCTCGCGGTCGGTCGGACTGTCGCTGTCTCCTGCGGTCATCGGTCCTCCACTTTCTCGCTCCGATGGACGCACAACCTGGCCATCGACCATCGACGATAGAAGCTCTCGCGATTTCGCCGCGTCTGGGCGAACATCGGGCGTTCGACCGATCAGATGAACAGCCCCTTCACCTCGATTTTCGTCGCCATTCAGTGGATATGCTGCGGACTCACGTGGGCTGTCCACAGCGGACGGATTGTTCCTCGGCAGCGACCATGCCCTCTGTCCCCGCCCCGCCTACCGCTACGAGAACTTCTGAGGAGAACCGTGATGGCAAAGAGGAGCATCGCCGGATTTGCCGTGGCCGCAGCAGTCATCGGCGCTCTGGCTGGTGTCGGCAATGCGTCGGCGGCGACGTCTTCGGTTCACCGCGAAGGCGGACCCTGTTACCAGCACGAATACGGCATGGACTCCGCTGATGGCACGCTGTACTGCTCGCCTGAGGGCGGAGGGTTCTGGCGCAGTCATGCGGTGTCTCGCGCGCCCAAGGTCCGACTCGGCGCCCCCTGCCCGAAGCTCGGTGCTCGCGCGATGGTGTACCAAACCGACGGCATCGCCACCTGCCGGCAGTCGAACAACGCCGGTTTGCGATGGCAGTGGTAGTTGCCGCACCGGAGTTCGGTGGGTGCGGCACGTCCGGTCGCGGTCAGTAGGGACTGCACCCCTGAACGACCACGGGCCGGTATGGCTGTCCCGCAACCGCATCGACGTCGGCGAGAACCCGGGCCAGCACGACGACCGCGGCGTCCGCTGACCGCTGCTGCGGCGCGGCGAGGAGTGCGTAACCGTGCCGCATCGTCACCGTGCCGAGGATGCGCACCTGCCAGCCCGGCGCGTCGGCCGGTGGTGACTGGATGGCGTTCAGGACGCGGCAGGTCGACCGCTGCGCGAGCTTCTCGCCGGCGTTCCCGGTCGAAAGGTCGACCAGTGCCTCGGTCGCACGCTGTTGGTCTGGCCGGAGCGCGGCGTCGTCGGGGAGTGGCCACGGATCGATGTGTGGGCGTACGGGCTCGGACGGACTGTCGACGGCGATGCGAATCGGTGGCGCCGGCCCCTCGACCACGGGATCAAACGCGCCGGCGCGCGTCATCGCCGCCCGTTCGATGCCGCTGCCCGTGCAGGCGGCGATGGTCACTGCCAGAGTTGCCGCGGCCAGTGTGCCGAGTGCTTTCGGTGGCATGGTGTCGTCCCCAAGGTGATCTCGTCACCCACCGAGATCGACGGTAGTCCGGCCCGGGCCGCCGAGACCGGGCTGTCTGTCGAACAACCGACCTCGTCACGCGGCGTTTCGCGTGAGCGGGCTCACAATTGGGGCGTACTCTCGCCGCGTGGCCGCGAAGACTGCCGTCGATCTGCCGGAGTCGCCACGTGCTGTGCCCGCACCGATCCCGACGGCGGCGATCGTCGTCGCGGCCGTCGTCGCGCTCGGGGTGATCGCCTGGCACGTCGCGGCATTCCCCATCACCAACCCGTTCTACGGACTCTTCGAGAACGCCACCGATGTCCGTGTCTACCGCGCAGGCGCTGCCACGGTGCTCGACGCCGGACCGCTGTACGACGCCCCTGTCCTGTGGCGACTGCACTTCACCTATCCGCCGTTCGCCGCGGTGGCCTTCGTCCCGCTCGCCCTGCTCACCGAGACTGTCGCCAACATCGTGTGGTGGACAATCGGATTCGCGGCGCTCACCGGCGTCGTCGCGATGAGCCTCCGCAGCCTGAAATACCGCTTCGATCCCCGCCTCGGCGTGTTCGCCGTGCTGATCGCGATCGCGTCCACCGCCCTCGAACCCATCCGCACGACCATCTGGCTCGGGCAGGTCAACCTCCTGGTGATGACGCTCATCCTGGTCGACCTGGTGTTCCTCGGGAAGAGTTCGCGGTGGCGCGGAGTCGCGATCGGGATCGCCGCCGGGATCAAACTGACACCGCTGTTCGCGGTCGTCTACCTGGTGGCGAGCCGGCAATGGCGTGCGGCCGGTACCGCGGTGGCGACCTTCGCGGCGACCGTGGCCATCGGATTCGTGGTCATCCCGGGTGATTCGTGGGCCTACTGGACCCGCCACCTGACCGAGACCGACCGTGTCGGCCGGGCCGATTCGCCCGCCAACCAGTCGCTACGCGGATCCGTGTCACAGTTGTTGGCCCACTTCGACATAGGACGATTTGCCGAGCGCGCGCCCGGCGGGCCCGTCTTCGTGGCGCCGACCTGGTTGTGGCTGCCGCTCGCGGTGATCGTCGCCGGTCTCGGGCTGCTCGCCGCGGTGCTCGCCCATCGCGAGTCGCGCGACCTCCTGGCGGCGACGATCGTCGGGATGACGATGTGTGCGGTCTCGCCCTTCGCGTGGGGACACCACTGGGTCTGGTGCGTACCCCTCTTCATCGTCGGGCTCGACCTGGCCCTGCGGCGGGGGACGACGGCTCGTACGTGGTGGTACTGGCTCGCCCCGGCGGGCGTGGTGGGCCTGACGTTCACCTGGTGGCGGCACTGGTGGGACAGCGGGCCGTATCTGACGTCGGATCACGCGATCGCTCTGGGGCTGTTCATGATGCCGCGTGACCCACCTGGCTCCCTCGTCGGGGACGTGCTGGTCGTTCTCTACTCGGGGTGTTACCCGCTGCTGCTCGCGGTCACGGTGTCGGCGACCCTGGTCGACGCTGCGCGGACGCGACACCGGCGTCGTACGTCGACACTGTCGGCGCCGGAGGACGCTGCCTCGATCGCGTAGCCTGGACGTCACTTTTCCGGCACGTACGGCCGGGACGCACACCGGCCCCACACATCATCGGGCCGGACGAACAGGGTGGGAGACGATGCCGACACCGGGGGCGAGCGAGTCCGGAGTGAACGAGACCTCCACGCCGGACACCGCGCGGCGTGGATCGTCGACGTCGGACCGGGCCGATCGCGGGTCCCGCCGGCACCGGCTCCGGATCCTCGCGCGGCACCGTCGCTTCGTCGTACGCAGCAATCCGCGGTGGCACGGCATCTACCGCATCGCGGTCGGGACCATCGGCACGATCGTCCTGCTCTGCGGGATCGTCGCGATCCCGTACCCGGGCCCCGGATGGCTCATCGTGTTCCTCGGCCTCGGAATCCTGGCATCGGAGTTCGAGTGGGCCCACCGCCTGCTGAAGTTCGCGCGCGCCAAGTACGACGCCTGGATGGAGTGGATGGGCCGTCAGCACTGGTCGGTGCAGGCGATCTTCTGGCTCGGCACCTGCGCGATCGTCATCGCGACCCTCTGGGTGCTCGGTGCCCTGCACACCGTCGCCGGCTGGGTGGGTCTCGACTACGAGTGGCTGGCGAGCCCCGTCTTCGGCTGACCGCCGGCGCGACGAGGTAGGGGTGCACCCCGCGACGACCCGGCGCGGATACCATCAGAGTCGCAAACGTCCCGACCCGGACGCGTCTTCGCGTGTCCGCCCCGACCCTAGGAGCGCCCCCGTGCCCGACGACGTCCAGGTGACCAGCCCCGCCACGATCCGTGTGCCGGCTGGGACGACCGCGGGCACCGCACTGCGCGAGGCCGAGTTGCCCAACAAGGGGCCGGAGGCCGTCGTCGTCGTCCGCGACGCGGGCGGCGATCTGCGCGACCTGTCGTGGGCACCCGACGCCGACACCGATGTCGAGCCGGTCGCCGCGAACACCGAGGCCGGCCGCAGCGTGATCCGGCATTCGACCGCACACGTTCTCGCGCAGGCGGTCCAGGAGCTGTTCCCCGAGGCCAAGCTCGGCATCGGCCCGCCGATCAAGGACGGCTTCTACTACGACTTCGACGTCGCCGAGCCCTTCACACCCGAGGACATCGCAGCCCTCGAGAAGAAGATGAAGCAGATCATCAAGTCGGGTCAGCGATTCTCGCGCCGGGTCTACGCGTCGAAGGACGAGGCCCGCGCCGAACTGGCCGGCGAGCCGTTCAAGCTCGAGCTCATCGACGACAAGGGTGCCGCCGACGACGCCGAGGTCATGGAGGTCGGCGGTGGCGAACTGTCGGTCTACGACAACCTCAATCCTCGGACGGGCGAACGGATCTGGTGCGATCTGTGCCGCGGGCCGCACGTCCCGACCACCAAGTACATCGCGGCTTTCAAGCTGACCCGTAGCTCGGCGGCCTACTGGCGCGGCGATCAGGCCAACGCCGGCCTGCAGCGCGTGTACGGCACCGCGTGGGAGTCGGCGGAGGCCCAGGACGCGCATCTCGAGATGCTCGCGGAGGCCGAGAAGCGCGACCACCGCCGCCTGGGTTCCGAGCTGGACCTGTTCAGCTTCCCCGACGAGATCGGCTCGGGCCTACCGGTCTTCCACCCCAAGGGCGGCATCATCCGCAAGGAGCTCGAGGACTACTCGCGACTCCGCCACTCGCAGGCCGGCTACGAGTTCGTCTACACCCCGCATGCGACGAAGGGCGAGCTGTTCAAGCGGTCGGGTCACCTCGACTGGTACGCCGACGGCATGTACCCGCCGATGCAGCTCGACGAGGAGGTCGACGCCGACGGCACCGTCCGCCGACCGGCCATCGACTACTACCTCAAGCCGATGAACTGCCCGATGCACAACCTGATCTTCAACTCGCGGGGCCGTTCGTATCGTGAGCTGCCGCTTCGCCTGTTCGAGTTCGGCACGGTGTACCGATACGAGAAGTCCGGCGTCGTCCACGGCTTGACCCGTGCGCGCGGCTTCACCCAGGACGACGCCCACATCTACTGCACCCGGGAGCAGATGGGCGATGAGGTGCGGTCGCTGCTGCAGTTCGTGCTCGATCTGCTGCGCGACTACGGTCTCGACGACTTCTACCTGGAGCTGTCGACCCGCAATCCCGACAAGTCGATCGGCTCCGACGAGGCATGGGAAGAGGCGACCGAGGTCCTGCGCGACGCCGCGTCGAGCTTCGGACTCGACCTCGTCGACGACCCCGGGGGCGCCGCGTTCTACGCGCCGAAGATCTCCGTGCAGGCCCGCGACGCCATCGGCCGGACGTGGCAGATGTCGACCATCCAGGTCGATCTGATGCTGCCGGACCGGTTCGAGATGGAGTACACCGGTTCCGACGGCGCCAAGCACCGCCCGGTGATGATCCACCGCGCCCTGTTCGGGTCGATCGAGCGGTTCTTCGGTGTACTCACCGAGCACTACGCGGGAGCGTTCCCGGCCTGGCTGTCCCCGGTCCAGGTGGTGGGCATCCCGGTCGCCGAGGCGTTCGTCGAGCACCTCCAGGGCGTCGTCGACGATCTGTTCGCCGCCGGCGTCCGCGCCGAGGTCGACTCCTCCGACGACCGGATGCAGAAGAAGATCCGCAACCACACCACCGGCAAGGTGCCGTTCATGCTGCTGGCCGGCGAGCGCGACGTCGAGGCAGGCGCGGTGAGCTTCCGCTTCCGCGACGGGACGCAGGTCAACGGCGTGCCGGTGGCCGACGCGGTGTCCGTCATCGTCGAGTGGGTCCGCAGCAGGCGCAACGAGTCGCCCACCAAGGAGCTGATCGAGATCGCCCTGGGCGACGTGGAGACGGTCGTGGTGGCGGGGGCGCTCGATGAGTGACGCCGCGTTCGGGGACGCGCCCGGCGAGATCCGGGACGAGGGGGTCGGCGTCGGCGATCGCCTGCAGCGGCTGTGGAGTCCGCACCGGATGACCTACATCGCCGACCCGCAACCGGCGGAGAAGACCGGACACCCGTTCCTCGACATCCCGACCATGTCCGACGAGGACGGTCTCATCGTGGCGCGCGGCGAGGCCGTCTACGCGGTGCTGAACCTCTATCCGTACAACCCGGGGCACACCATGGTGGTGCCGTACCGGCAGGTCGCCGACCTCGAGGACCTGACCGCGACGGAATCGGCCGAACTGATGTCGTTCACGCAGCGGATGATCCGAACCATCAAGTCGGTGTCGAATCCGAACGCCTTCAACGTGGGACTGAACCTCGGGTACGCCGCGGGCGGTTCGCTCTCCGAGCATCTCCACCAGCACATCGTGCCGCGGTGGATGGGCGACGCGAACTTCATCACGATCGTGGGCGAGACGAAGGTCATGCCACAGCTGCTGCGAGACACCCGCGGACTGCTGGCCGATGCCTGGCAGCGTCTGGGCGACTGACGTCCGCGGCGTGCGATCAGGTGAGGCGAGTCAGACGATGAGTGACCGGGACGCGTCGGCGCGCGGCGCGCGGCGAGATGGGGGAGGAACTCGGCGATGCTGAGCATTCTGGGTCGGGCGTCGGTCTCGAAGGTGACCCTCCCGATGGGTCGGGGGCTCCTGCGGACCGGGCTCACGCCGGACTCGGTGACGGTGATCGGCACGCTGGCCGGCGTCGCGGCCGCGCTCACCCTCTTCCCGATGGGACAGCTCTTCTGGGGCACGCTGGTCATCTGGCTGTTCGTGATGTTCGACATGCTCGACGGCGCGATGGCCCGTGCCCGCGGCGGTGGTACGCGCTTCGGTGCGGTCCTCGACGCGACATGCGACCGCGTCGCCGACGGCGCCATCTTCGCCGGCCTGGCGTGGTGGTGCGCCATCACCGAACCCCACGATCTGTTGCTCGTCGCGACCCTGATCTGTCTGGTGACCTCCCAGGTGATCTCCTACGCCAAGGCCCGCGCGGAGGCGAGCGGTCTCTACGGCGACGGCGGTCTCATCGAGCGGCCGGACCGGCTCATCATCGTGCTCGTCGGCACCGGGCTCACGGGACTCGGGTTGTGGTGGGCCGTGCATGTGGCGATGTGGCTCCTCGCCGTCGCCAGCGTGATCACCGTCGGGCAGCGGATGTGGTCGATCGCCCAGTCGCCGGGCGCGCGGGACCTCATCCCGATCACGCCTGCACCCGAGGACACCGCATCCGAGGACGGCCCGACGGCCGGCCCGGACGGACCGACGCCACCCGTGGGAGAGCGATGACCGATCTCGGCGCACTGGCGGCCGACCTCGGGTACCGGGCGGGCTGGGCCGCGGTCCGATGGGCACCGGAGCGGGCGGCGCGGGCCGTGTTCGACCGCGCGGGGAACTTCGCCGGGCGCCGGTCCGGCGGTCCGGATCAGTTGCGGCGCAATCTCGCCCGTGTCCTCGGTGTCGAACCGGCGGAGGTGCCCGACGACCTCCTCGCCGACGCGATGCGGTCGTACGCGCGCTACTGGTGTGAGGCGTTCCGGCTGCCCGCGCAGGATCGCGCGACGGTGGCGCAGACCGCGGTGCTCCCCGACGCGGACCGGGCTCGTCTGGATGCCGCGCTGGCCCCCGGCAAGGGCGTGATCCTGGCCCTGCCGCACACCGGCAACTGGGACATGGCCGGAGTCTGGCTGGTCCAGCACTACGGCCGATTCGCGACCGTCGCCGAGCGACTCAAGCCGGAGACGCTGTTCGAGCGGTTCGTGGCCTACCGGGAGTCGCTCGGCTTCGAGATCTTCCCGCTCAGTGGCGGCGAGCAGCCGCCCTTCGGGCTGCTGGCCGACAGGCTGCGTGCTGGGGGCATCGTGTGCCTGCTCGGGGAGCGGGACATCGCCCGGCACGGGGTGCCGGTGACCTTCTTCGGCGAGCGAACCCGCATGCCGGCCGGGTCGGCGCGGCTGGCGATCGAGACCGGCGCGGCACTGTTGCCGGCCCATCACTGGTTCGAGGAGGCGCCGTCCTCCCGCATGAGCCTCGGCGAGCCGATCGACGTCTCCGGCGGCATCGAATCCGCCACGCAGGCACTGGCCGACGCCTTCGCGGTCAACATCGCCGCGCACCCGGCGGATTGGCACATGCTGCAGCCGCTCTGGGAGGCGGACTGGACCGATCGGCAACGCAGTCGCGTGGAACAGGACGGGCCGCCGCGGTGACCGGCACGCACGATCAGGATTCGGGAACGACGACCAGGGGAGTGCCATGCGTATCGGGATGATCTGCCCCTACTCCTTCGATGTGCCCGGCGGGGTGCAGGCCCACGTCACCGAACTCGCCGACGTCTTCCTCGACCGCGGTCACGAGGTGAGTGTGCTCGCCCCGGCCGCCCGCGACACCGACCTGCCGGAGTACGTCGTCCGGGCGGGGCCGGCACTGGCGATCCCGTACAACGGGTCGGTCTCCCGCGTGAACTTCAGTCCCAAGGGCTATCTCCGACTGCGACGCTGGGTCGCCGAGAACGGCTTCGACGTCCTGCACGTGCACGAACCGAATTCGCCGAGCATCTCGATGCTGTCGCTGATGGTGGCGTCCGGGCCGATCGTCACGACGTTCCACACAGCGACGTCGAAGTCGTTGTGGCTGAGTGTTTTCCAGGGAATCCTGCGGCCCTATCACGAACGGATCGCGGGCAAGATCGCCGTCTCCGAGCTCGCGCGCCGGTGGCAGATGGAATCGCTCGGCTCGGATGCCGTCGAGATCCCGAACGGCATCAACGTCGCGTCCTTCGCCGACGCGGAGCCCCTCGAGGGATATCCGCATCCCGGTGGGACGATCCTGTTCCTCGGTCGCTTCGACGAACCACGCAAGGGCATCGACGTGCTGATGCGCGCCCTGCCCGCGGTGGTGGAGAAGTTCCCGTATGTGCGGGTCCTCGTCGTCGGCGGCGGCAATCAGGCGGCGTTGCGCCGTCGGGCGGGCGCGCTCGCCGAGCATCTCGTGTTCCTCGGGCAGGTCGACGACGCGACCAAGGCGCGGGCGCTGGCTTCGGCCGACGTGTACTGCGCACCCAACCTCGGCGGCGAGAGCTTCGGCATCGTCCTGGTCGAGGCGATGGCGGCGGGTGCGGCGGTGATCGCCAGCTCGCTGAACGCTTTCCGCCGGGTCCTCGACGACGGCCGAGCGGGTCGGCTGGTCGAGACGGGTTCCCCCGATCAGCTCGCGGCGGGGCTCGTCGAGCTGCTGACCGATCCGGAAGCGCGCGCCGACCTCGTCGCCGCCGGCCGGATCCGCGCCGACAAATACGACTGGTCGCGGGTCGCCGATCAGATCCTCCGGGTCTACGACACCGTCACGGTGGGAGCCGGTCCGGTCGTGGTGTCGGACTGATGGCCACCTGGATCGTTCTCGGCGTGGTGGCCGTGCTGCTCGTGATGGGCTGGGCCTACCACACCGCGAACCGGCTCGACCGCCTCAACGTGCGGGTCGACCTCGCCCGTCAGGCGCTCGAGTCGAGTCTCGACCGTCGAGCGGTGGTCGTGCGTGCCGTCGCCGCCGAGATGATCGCGGGCGACGGTTCCGCGGGGTACCGCAAGCCCGTCGGCGACGACGTCGCCGCTCAGGCGCGCGAACTGGCGCTGCTGGCCGACCGGGCCGAGCGTGCGGCTCCGTCGGCGCGTGAGGACGCCGAGAACGCCGTGTCGGCCGCGCTGGCGCGCACCGACCCGAACCGTCGGTCCGCGGCGCTCGTCGTCGAGCTCGCCGATGCCGAGACGCGGGTGATGATGGCCCGTCGCTTCTACAACGACGCCGTCCGCGACACCAGAGCTCTCGCGCAACGGCGGCCCGTCCGGTGGCTCCGGCTCGGCGGACACGCCACGACCCCGGAGTACTTCGAGATCATCGAGCGCGTCACCCCAGGCCAGGCGGACTGACCCTCGTCGGGGGCGATCGGCCGCTCACCTAGACTGGTGGGCGTACCGACGCCGCGATCGCGGCTGGTCGAGACTGCGACACGAGGAGATCTTCAGTGAGTCACAACGGCGCGACCGTTCCCGAGGTCGGCCAGGGCACGGCCCGGGTCAAGCGTGGCATGGCAGAAATGCTCAAGGGCGGCGTGATCATGGATGTCGTGACCCCCGAGCAGGCGAAGATCGCCGAGGACGCCGGCGCGGTCGCGGTCATGGCCCTCGAGCGGGTGCCCGCCGACATCCGCGCCCAGGGTGGCGTGTCGCGGATGAGCGACCCGGACATGATCGACGGCATCATCGCCGCGGTCTCGATCCCGGTGATGGCCAAGGCCCGCATCGGTCACTTCGTCGAGGCGCAGGTCCTGCAGAGCCTGGGCGTGGACTACGTCGACGAGTCCGAGGTCCTGACCCCGGCCGACTACAGCAACCACATCGACAAGTGGGCGTTCACCGTGCCGTTCGTGTGCGGTGCGACCAATCTCGGTGAGGCCCTGCGCCGCATCACCGAAGGCGCGGCGATGATCCGCTCGAAGGGCGAGGCGGGCACCGGCGATGTGTCCAACGCGACCACGCACATGCGTCAGATCCGCGATCAGATCCGTCGGCTGACGTCGCTGCCGAAGGACGAGTTGTACGTCGCGGCAAAGGAATTGCAGGCGCCCTACGATCTCGTTGCCGAGGTTGCCGAGGCAGGCAAGCTGCCGGTCACGCTGTTCACCGCCGGCGGCATCGCCACCCCGGCCGACGCCGCGATGATGATGCAGCTCGGCGCCGAGGGCGTGTTCGTGGGATCGGGGATCTTCAAGTCGGGCAACCCGGCACAGCGCGCCGCGGCCATCGTGCAGGCGACCACCTTCCACGACGACCCGGACGTGCTGGCGAAGGTCTCGCGCGGTCTGGGCGAGGCGATGGTCGGCATCAACGTCGACGACATCCCGCAGCCGCACCGCCTCGCCGAGCGCGGCTGGTGACCGGTTCGACCGAATCGTAGGTGGTCAGACGGACCGCCGTCCGCCGCGGAGCCTCCGCCCAACACGCCCGAGACCGAACAGTCGACAGGCGTAGCGGGTCAAGGGCTCCGCGGCGGTAGTATCTGCTGATCATGGATGCGGCGACCATCGTTCGAGACGCTTCGGTCTCGGGCACACACATCGTGGGTGAATTGCGGCTCGAGTGGTCTGCCGCGTGCAACGTCGGACGAGTCCGCGAGACAAACGAGGACGCTGCGCTCGCGCTGCCGGGGATGTACCTGCTCGCCGACGGCATGGGCGGTCACGACAGCGGGGAGCTGGCCAGCGAGGCAGCGCTTCTCACCCTGTCGGAGGCCACCAGCGCGGGGGAGCTCAAGGCCACCCAGCTGCAGCTCGATGATCTGCTGCTCGCCGCCCAGCGTCGGATCGGGGAGATCGACACCGAGACCGAGCGTCGCGCGGGCACCACCGCGACCGGCGTCGTGCTCGTCACGCACGAGCAGAGCCCCCACTGGCTCGTGCTCAACATCGGCGACTCCCGGACCTACCGTTTCCAGAACGGGTCGCTCAACCAGCTCACCACCGACCACTCCCAGGTCCAGGAATTCATCGACGCCGGCTTCCTCACCCCCGAGCAGGCCCGCACCGACCCGCGTCGCAACGTGATCACCCGTGCGTTGGGCGCCGGCATGGTCGACCCGGTGGCCGACTACTCGAGCACCCCGGCTTTCCCGGGTGACGTGCTGCTGCTGTGCACCGACGGCCTGACCGGTGAACTGCCCGACGAGGAGATCGGCGACATCCTGCGCAACGCCGCGGATTCCCAACAGGCTGCCGAGCGGCTCGTCGACGCCGCGCTGGCACTCGGCGCGCACGACAATGTCACCGTGATCGTCGTGTCCGTCCACGAGTCGGTGCCGACCCTGACGATGCCCGCGCTCGACGGTTCGGCGCAGGGAGAGGCAGCCGGACAGGCTCCGGCACCCGACCCGAGCTGATCGGAGAGCAGATGACCACGGGGCAGGATCGAGCCGCGACCCCCGCAGAACCCGGCGACGCCGCGCTCGATGCCGGCGCAACCTACGTCGAGTACTGCGGCGAACGCATCGCCCTCGACGCCGATCGCCGATTCTTCATCGGTCGGGAAGCCGATCTGTCGATCGACGACAATCCCTACCTTCATCGTCGATTCCTGGTCATCCACAACGAGAACGGGCTGTGGTGGCTGACCAATCTGGGTACGCACCTGTCGGCCAGCGTGTCGGCGGGCGATGTCGGGTTCTCCGCGACGTTGGGTCCCGGCGCGCGGATGCCGCTCGTCTTCGGCGAGACGACCATCGTGTTCACCGCGGGCCCCACCACCTATGAACTGAGCCTGTTCGCCCGCGCGCCGCAGGTGAAGTCCGTGACCCGCCCGGAGTACAGCGGCGGTCACACCACCCAGGGCGTGCCGACGCTCACCGAGAGCCAGAAACTGCTCATCATCGTGCTGGCCGAGGAGATCCTCCGACGCGAGGGGACAGGGTCGAGTGCCATCCCGTCGTCGGCGCAGGCGGCCCGACGGCTGGGCTGGCCGCTGACCAAGTTCAACCGCAAGCTCGACAACGTCTGCGACAAACTCGATCAGCTCGGTGTGAGCGGAATGCGCGGCGGCGGAGGCAAACTCGCCAGCAATCGCCGGACCAAACTCGTGGAATACGCGGTGTCGTCGCGCATCGTCACCCGCGAGGACCTCCCGCTCATCGACGCCGAGGCGGCACGGAACGCCGAGGGCTGAGGTCGACTCTCCTTTGCACGCTGTTGACCTGCGGTTTCACCGTGGGTAGTTCTCCCCACGGGTAGGGGAGTTCTCCCCATCGACCAGCGGGCCATCAGCCCATAATCTTCATTTCATCGCCGGGAAGACCCGGAAGACCACCGGTTCGAATGAGTGAAGAGGAAGCACACATGACTGCGATTGCCCACCAGGCTCCCCAGCACCTGCGCTCGGTCAGCGCTCGTCGCGATGCGGAGGCCATCGCCCGCCGGAAGGAAGCCCTGGCGCGTCTCGCGGCCCGCCGGATGCCGTTGCCCGGCCACCAGATCCAGACGTCGCGTGCGGGTCAGCCGCTGGGTCTGGGACATCGACCGGGCCACCCCCACCTGCACCGGGCGGTCGCCGTGCCCGCCACCACCGACATCCCCGAGGTCGCCGCGGCACCGGCCGTCGACCGGGCGAAGCCCAACCTCACCTCACGCGAGGTCGAGGTGTTGCGCACCTGGATGCTCGTCGACTCCAAACCTGCTGTGGCACAGGAGCTCTACATCTCGCTCGGCACGGTCAACACCCACCTCACCCGTATCCGGGCCAAGTACGCCGAGATCGGCCGTCCGGCCCCGACCAAGGCGTCGCTGGTGGCCCGCGCCATCCAGGACGGGATCATGACGCTCGACGAGCTCTGATCGCGGAACGTCTGGCCGGCGGGCAGGGGAGTGTCCACCGGTCCGGTGCGCGATACTGGTCTGCGTGGCAGCCATCGAGGACATACTCCAGGTCGAGCAGATCGACAACGACATCTACCGTGGCGGTGCCTTCCCGAGTCGCCTGCAGCGCACTTTCGGCGGTCAGGTCGCAGGCCAGGCCCTGATGTCGGCGACCCGGACGGTGTCCGAGGAGTTCGACGTCCACTCGTTGCACGGCTACTTCCTTCGCCCCGGCGATCCGGACCGCCCGGCGGTGTTCCTCGTCGACCGCATCCGGGATGGACGATCCTTCGTGACCAGGCGGGTGACCGGAGTCCAGAACGGTGAGGCCATCTTCACCATGTCGGCGTCGTTTCACGTCCGCACCGACGAGGGCTACGAGCACCAGGACCGGATGCCGCCGGCGCCGCGCCCGGATGAGCTCGCCGACCGATCCGAGGAACTGAGTGAGAGCGAGCGCGCGGTCTTCCAGGAGTGGCGCAACTTCGACCTCCGCATCGTCCCGGCCGACAAGCTGGTCACGTCGCCCTATTTCGCTGCCCAGCAACGGGTGTGGTTCCGTTACCGACATCCGCTGCCCGATGACACGGTGTTCCACGTCGGCACGCTCGCCTACATGAGCGACATGACCCTGATCGGTTCGTCGCGCGTGCCGCATCCGGACTCCAAGCCGCAGGTGGCCTCCCTCGACCACGCCATGTGGTTCATGCGGCCCTTCCGCGCCGACGACTGGCTCCTCTACGACCAGACCTCGCCGTCGGCGGGAGCCGGACGTTCCCTCACCCAAGGGCGGATCTTCGACCTACAGGGACGACTCGTGGCCGCGGTCACCCAGGAGGGCCTGACCCGCACCGGGCGGCGCGACCCCGCCCGGACCGATCGGTGACCGCGACGAACCGGCCGCGTATCGGGGTCCTCGCGCTGCAGGGTGACGTCCGCGAGCACGTCCACGCGCTCGAGGCCAGCGGTGCCGACGCCATCGCCGTTCGTCGTCCGGCCGAGCTCGACGAGATCGACGGGATCGTCATTCCGGGCGGCGAGTCGACCACGATGAGCAAATTGCTCGGCATCTTCGACCTGTTCGACCCGCTCGCGGAGAAGCTGTCCGACGGGCTCCCGGCCTACGGGTCGTGCGCCGGCATGATCATGCTCGCATCCACGATCCTCGACACCCGACCGGACGCGCGGCACCTCGATGCCCTCGATGTGACGGTGCGCCGCAACGCATTCGGCCGCCAGGTCGAGAGCTTCGAGACCGATCTCGACTTCACCGGGATCACCGACGTCGAGGGTGCTGCGCCGATGCGCGCGGTGTTCATCCGCGCGCCGTGGGTGGAGACGATCGCCCCCGAGGTCGAGGTGCTGGCGCGCGTGCCCGACGGTCCGGCGGCCGGGCGGATCGTCGCGGTCCGTCAGGGAAACGTCCTCGCGACGTCGTTTCACCCAGAGGTGACCGGCGACCGGCGCGTACATGAATACTTCGTGGAGATGGTGCGTCGGTAAGATCGTGCCGAACCAGAGGTAGACCATGAGCCCGGCACGCCGGGCGCAACCAACAGGGCGCACAACAAGTTGGGCGGCCGAACAGAGGCAGGAGTGCGCCGGATGCGGGCTGCGGCCCGCCGCACGTGCCGGCGCCGGGAAAGGAATCGACGGACATGAGCGGCCACTCCAAATGGGCCACCACCAAGCACAAGAAGGCGGCCATCGACGCCAAGCGCGGCAAAATGTTCGCCAAGCTCATCAAGAACATCGAGGTGGCGGCACGGACCGGCGGCGGCGACCCGGCGGGCAACCCCACGCTGTTCGACGCCATCCAGAAGGCGAAGAAGTCGTCGGTCCCCAACGACAACATCGAGCGCGCGCGCAAGCGCGGCGGTGGCGAAGAGGCCGGCGGCGCCGACTGGCAGACCATCATGTACGAGGGCTACGGACCCAACGGTGTGGCCGTGCTCATCGAGTGCCTCACCGACAACCGCAACCGCGCGGCGGGCGAGGTCCGGACCGCGATGACGCGCAACGGCGGCAACATGGCCGACCCGGGCTCGGTGTCCTACCTGTTCACCCGCAAGGGCGTGGTGACGCTCGAGAAGAACGGGCAGAGCGAGGACGACGTGCTGATGGCTGTGCTCGACGCCGGTGCCGAAGAGGTCACCGATCTGGGTGAGTCCTTCGAGATCGTCAGCGAGCCAAGCGATCTGATCGCAGTCCGCAGCGCCCTGCAGGAGGCCGGGATCGACTATGACTCCGCCGAGGCGAGCTTCCGGGCGTCGGTCGAGGTGGCCGTGGACGCCGACGGCGCCCGCAAGGTGTTCAAGCTGATCGACGCGCTCGAGGACTCCGACGACGTCCAGAACGTCTACAGCAACGTCGACATCAGCGACGACGTCCTCGCCGAACTCGAGAACGACTGACCTCAGGACTCGGCCCGGTGTGTTGATCACCGGCGTTGTCCACCCGTCCCGATAGGATCTCGAACAGTTGTTCGCAACTGTCCGCGAGGCCTGGGAGGGTACGAGTGCGCGTCATGGGTGTCGATCCGGGTCTGACCCGGTGCGGTATCGCGCTGGTCGAGTCGGGGCGTGGGAGGTCGGTGACGGCGCTCGACGTCGACGTGGTGCGCACCCCGAGCGACATGGACCTCGCCGAGCGGTTGCTCGCCATCTACACCTCGGCGTGTCACTGGCTCGACGTCCACCAGCCCGACGTGGTCGCCATCGAACGCGTCTTCGCCCAGAACCAGGTGTCCACCGCGATGGGGACCGCGCAGGCCGGTGGCGTCATCGCGCTCGCCGCGTCGCAGCGCGATGTTCCGGTCCGCTTCCACACCCCCTCGGAGGTGAAGGCGGCCGTGACCGGAAGCGGGCGCGCCGACAAGGCGCAGGTGACCGCGATGGTCACCCGGATTCTCGGCATGCAGACCAAACCGCGTCCCGCTGACGCGGCCGACGCGCTCGCGCTGGCGATCTGTCACTGTTGGCGCGGACCGATGATGGAACGGATGGCCGCCGCGCAGAAGCAGGCCGACGCCGCCGCGGCCCGTCACCGCGCGCGGGTGGCCCAGGCACGAGAGGGGAGTCGCGCATGATCGCGTCAGTTCGCGGACCGGTGTTGGAGATCGCTCTCGACCATGCCGTGATCGATTGCGGGGGAGTGGGTTACCGCGTGCTCGCCACACCCGCGACGCTGTCCCGGCTTCGCCGGGGCGACGAGGCGACGCTGCTGACCTCGATGATCGTCCGCGAGGACTCGATGACGCTCTACGGCTTCACCGAGCCGGACGCCCGCGCCCTCTTCGCTCTGCTGCAGACGGTGACCGGTGTCGGCCCACGACTGGCGATGGCCACCCTCGCGGTGCTCGAACCGGATGCGCTGCGGCGAGCACTCGCGGAGTCCGACACCAAGGCCCTCACGTCCGTGCCCGGCATCGGCAAGCGGGTGGCCGAACGGCTCTGTGTCGAACTCCGGGACAAGGTCGACCGGCCCACCGGCGAGCCCGCGAGCGGTGTGACCGTCGTCGGCGGCATCCGAGAGCAGGTCGCCGAGGCCCTCGTCGGGCTGGGATTCACCGCGGGCCCCGCCGAGAAGGCGGTCACCGCGGTCCTCGCCGAACACCCCGGCGCCGATGCGTCGACGGCGCTCCGGCACTCGTTGTCGCTGCTGGGGAAGGCGTCCTAGATGTTCGACGACACCGATGACGTCGACGACCGGGACGTGAGCGCGACCCCGGTTCGCTCCGACGGCGATCTCGACGCGGGTCTGCGCCCGAAGTCGCTCGCCGACTTCATCGGGCAGCCGCGGGTCTGCGAGCAGCTCGAACTCGTTCTGCACGGTGCCAAGGGGCGTGGCGGCACACCCGACCACATTTTGCTGTCGGGTCCGCCAGGGCTCGGCAAGACGTCGCTCGCGATGATCATCGCCTCGGAGATGGGGGCCGCCATCCGGGTGACCTCGGGGCCGGCCCTGGAGCGCGCCGGCGACCTCGCGGCCATGCTGTCCAACCTCGTCGAGGGCGATGTGCTGTTCATCGACGAGATCCATCGCATCGCGCGTCCGGCCGAGGAGATGCTGTACCTCGCGATGGAAGACTTTCGCGTCGACGTCGTGGTCGGCAAAGGACCCGGTGCGACCTCGATCCCGCTCGACGTCGCGCCGTTCACGCTGGTCGGGGCGACGACCCGGTCCGGTTCGCTCACCGGGCCGCTGCGCGACCGGTTCGGATTCACCGCCCACATGGAGTTCTACGAACCCGACGAGCTCGTCCGGGTGCTTCATCGGTCGGCCGGGATTCTGGGCATGGAACTCCGCGGCGACGCCTCCGGCGAGATCGCTCGCCGCTCGCGGGGCACGCCCCGTATCGCGAACAGGCTGCTACGCCGGGTCCGTGACTACGCCGAGGTGCGCGGCGACGGCTCGATCACCGTGGACGTCGCCCGCGCGGCGCTCGCGGTCTACGACGTCGACGAACTCGGTTTCGACCGGCTCGACCGAGCCGTGCTCGACGCCCTGATCCGTGCCTTCGGCGGCGGACCGGTCGGCGTGTCGACGCTGGCCGTGGCGGTCGGCGAGGAGCCGGCCACCGTCGAGGAGGTCTGCGAACCGTTCCTGGTGCGCGCCGGGATGATCGCCCGGACGCCCCGCGGGCGGGTCGCCACCGCCGCCGCCTGGCATCACCTCGGTCTCACCCCACCGGCGGGTGCGATGAACGCCACCTTCGGCGTGCGTCCGCGCGACGTCGGCGCGGAGACGTTGTTCGACGACCTCTGACCACACCGGCACCACCTGCGGGGATGACCTCCGCGCAAGACGTGGCACACTGTGTGGAGCACAGCTGAGCTGATGCTGCCCGGATCACCTCCGGACAGGCCGCTCGCTCACGCCGTACATCCCGATACCCAAAGGACTGACTCGCACTCATGGACGCTCTGCTCTTCCCGCTCCTGCTCGCCCTGCTGGCCGGCTTCATGTTCCTGTCGATGCGGAAGCAGAAGAAGCGTGTGGCCGAGATGCAGGAGATGCAGAACTCGGTGTCCACCGGAACCCGCGTCCAGCTGACCTCCGGCCTCTTCGGCACCGTGATCGATGCGAGTTCGCCCGACGTCGTCGACGTCGAGATCGCGACCGGCGTGGTCACCCGCTGGAACCGGCTCGCGGTCATGCGCGTGGTCCCGACCGACGAGGCCGCCGCCACCTATGCGGGTCACGTCGCCCCGGACATCCCGGCCGACGACTACGACGACGTCGACTCGGTCAGCCTGGACAAGCCTGCCGCCGACGACGCGCGCGACACCGACAAGTAAGCCGAATCCGCGCCGCGTCGATTCTGCGACGCGGCGCGCCCACCTGCCCGCACGGCCGCGTCGTACGCGGCTCCGGCGGGACCTGGCCGCGGGCCGGTGGTGGGTCGTGCCGGTCGTGATGCCCGTCGGCCGGTTGACGCTCTCAAGGAGACCTGAACAGCTGTGACAACTCCCTCTCGGACTTCGGGGAAGGGCCGGACTGCAGGGAAGCGGTCGCGACCGGCTCGAGAGATCCCGCCGTGGCGCCCGCTCGTGGCCTTCATCGGCCTGCTCGCGGTCGTGTACGGCCTGATCTTCTTCACCGGACCCCAGACCATCGAACCGAAACTCGGCATCGATCTGCAGGGCGGTACGCGGGTCACGCTGACCGCGCGGACCGAAGACGGGCAGGCGGCGACCCGAGAGCAGCTCGACCAGGCGAAGCAGATCATCGAGCAGCGTGTGAACGGCCTCGGTGTCTCCGGTTCCGAGGTCGTCGTCAGCGGCGACAACCTGATCATCACGGTTCCCGGCCAAGACGGTGCGCAGGCCAAGTCGCTGGGCCAGACGGCGCGCCTGTACGTCCGGCCGGTGGTCGGGCAGCCGGCCATGGCGACCCCGCAACCCCCGAAGCCCGAGAGTGCCGACGACCAGGCCGACGCCCTGCCCACCGAGGCCGCAGCCGCCGCAATCGACGAGCAGCGCAGACTGCGCCAGGCGCCGGCGAACGCGACCCCGCAGCAGCTCGAGGCACTGCAGCAGCAGATGGCGAAGATGGACTGCTCGCCGACGGCGAACGATCCGCTGCTGGGCAACGATCGCCCCGACCAGTACCTCGTGGCCTGTTCGACCGACGGCTCGGAGGTCTACCTCCTGGGCCCGGAGATCATCGACGGTCGCGACATCAAGAACGCCAACGCCGGTACCGATCCGCAGACCGGCGAATGGGTGGTGACCCTGGAATTCGAGGGTGAGGCCGCCAACTTCTGGCCTCGGTACACCGCCGAACAGGCACCCAACCGGACCCAGACCGCGTTCACGCTCGACTCGCGCGTCGTCTCGGCACCGGCGATCAACGAGCCCATCCCGGGTGGTCAGACGCGGATCAGCGGCGGTAGCGCCAGCCCGTTCACCGAATCGTCGTCGAACGAGCTCGCGAACGTGCTGAAGTACGGCTCGCTGCCGCTCTCGTTCACCGCGTCGGACGCCGAGACGATCTCGGCGACACTGGGTCTCGCCTCGCTGCAGGCGGGCCTCATCGCCGGACTGGTCGGCCTGATCGCGGTCTTCATCTACGCCCTGGCCTACTACCGAATGCTCGGCATCCTCACGGTGCTGTCGCTGGTCCTGGCCGGCGCCATGGTCTACGGCATCATCGTCCTGCTCGGCCGCTGGATCGGATTCACACTCGACCTGGCCGGTATCGCGGGTCTGATCATCGGTATCGGTATGACCGCCGACTCCTTCGTCGTCTACTTCGAGCGAATAAAGGACGAGATGCGCGAGGGGCGCAGCTTCCGGTCCGCGGTGCCCCGCGGCTGGGCGAGCGCGCGCCGCACCATCTGGTCCGGCAACGCGGTGAGCTTCATCGCCGCCGCCGTCATCTACGTCCTGGCGATCGGCGAGGTCCGCGGCTTCGCGTTCACGCTGGGTCTCACCACGATCCTCGATGTCATGGTCGTGTTCCTGGTCACCCACCCGCTGGTCGTCTACGCGAGCCGCTCGACGTTCCTGTCGAAACCGAGCGTCAACGGCCTCGGAGCGATCAGCGAGGTCGCCCGCCAGCGTCGCGTCGCGGCACACCGACAGGCGAGTGCTGCCCCCGACGGCACGCCCGCTGGCACCGCGGACGCCGACGACACCACTGATGCCACTCGGGAGAAGGGGACGGTGCGATGACCGGGCCGGACAACAAGGCAGCCGGCGACTCGGCCGTTCTCGACGCCGACAAGGCCCAGCCCGGCGCGGACGCCGACTTCGTCGCCGATCGCAACCGCTCGTTCCTGTCCCGGCTCTACACCGGTACCGGTGCGTTCCAGATCGTCGGGCGTCGGCGCATGTGGTACGGCGTGACCGCCGCGATCCTGCTGATCTGCCTGGCCTCGATCGGAATCCGTGGGTTCACCCTGGGCATCGACTTCGAGGGCGGCACCCAGATGTCGGTACCGGTGGCCTCCTCGGAGATCACCGCGGAGTCGGTGGAGAAGGTCGTCGCCGACACGCTGGGCGAGGCTCCCGAGTCGGTGCAGACCGCGGGTGCCGGCGGCAGCCAGACGGTCCAGGTGCGCACCGAGACACTCGATCTCGCCCAGGCGGAGTCGGTGACGCGTGCGTTGGCCGACGAGTTCGGACCGGAACTCGCGCCCGCCGAGGTGAGCATCTCGGATGTGAGCTCCACGTGGGGCAGTGAGATCACCGAGCGAATGCTGATCGCGCTGGTGGTCTTCCTGGTCATCGTCTTCGTGTACATCGCGGTGCGGTTCGACCGGGAGATGTCGATCGCGGCGATGGGGTCGCTGTTCTTCGACCTGATCGTCACCGCCGGGATCTATTCGCTGGTCGGCTGGGAGGTCACGCCGGCAACGGTCATCGGTCTGCTCACCATCCTCGGCTTCTCGATCTACGACACGGTGGTCGTGTTCGACAAGGTCTCGGAGAACACCCGCTCGGTCCTGCAGACAACCCGCCGCACGTACGCCGAACAGGCCAACCTCGGCGTCAACCAGACGCTGATGCGATCGATCAACACCACCGTCATCTCGGTGTTGCCGATCATCGCGCTGATGGTCATCGCGGTCTGGCTGCTCGGTGTCGGCACACTCAAGGACCTCGGTCTGATCCAGCTCGTCGGTGTCCTGGTCGGTACCTTCTCGTCGGTCTTCCTCGCGGCGCCGCTCCTGGCGACCCTGAAGGAACGTCGCCCCGAGATCGCCCGCCACACCGACAAGGTGCTCAAGCGTCGCGCCGCGGTCGAGGCCGGTGCGCCGGTCGGCGACGCGCGTCCCGTCCGGACCCAGCGACGAGGCGAGACCGTCGAGACCGACGAGGCGGACCGCGCGGTCCCGACCGGCAAACGCCGCCGGAACCGCTAGTCTCTCCGACGTGATCGTTCGGCGCCGGGAGTTCGTCAGGGTCCTGAGCCTCCTTGTCGGGGTCGTCTCGGTCGCCGGGCTGCTGACGGCATGCGGCGACGACGGGCCCCCGACCATCGACTACGTCGTCGACGCCCGGATCTCGACCTACAACGCGAACACGGTGGGCGGCAACGCCGACGGCGTGCTGATGGCGACCACCCGGTTGCTGCCCGGGTTCAGTCTGCTGGGCCCGGCCGGTCAGGTGATCCCCGATCGGGACGTCGGCACGGTCACCCAGGTCCCCGGCCGGTCGCCGACCCTGCGCTACGAATTCCGTCCCGAGGCGACCTTCTCCGACGGGGTGGCCCTCGATTGCGACGATCTCCTGCTGGCCTGGGCGGCGATGAGTGGACGGATGCCCGGCTTCACCCCGGCGACCACCGCGGGATACCGGGACATCGAGTCGGTGGACTGCGCGGCAGGCGACAAGAGCGCGACGGTGACCTTCGCGCCCGGGCGTGAGTACCGCAACTGGCTCTCCCTCTTCGGCGCCGGCACACTGATGCCGGCGCACGTCGTGGCCCGCGTGGCCGGACTGTCCGACGTCATCGACCCGATCCGGGCAATGGACCGGGCCGCCGTCGGACGCATCGCCGATGCGTGGAACACCGGATTCGATCTGGGTTTCGGCCCCGTCGATCACGCGCACTACCCGGCGTCGGGTCCCTACCGCATCGACCGGTATTCGCGATCGGGCGGGCTCGTCCTGGTGTCCAACGACAAATGGTGGGGTGACAAGCCCGAGACCTCGCGCATCGTCGTCTGGGGACGCGGTACCGACGCCACCCGCCGGCTCCCCGACGGACGGTTCGACGTCGTCGACGTGACGGCGGGCCTCGTCGACGGTGATGTCGCCGGATCCGCGGGTGCAGCCGGGCCGGCCTCGCCGGCGCGCGCGCTCGGCGTCGAAGAACTCGTCCTGGCCGGCCGCGGCGTGTTCGGCGACGTCCGCACGCGACGGGCGTTCGCCTCGTGTGTGCCGCGCGCCGACCTGGCGCGCGACTTCGGCGGAGGTGCGCAGGTCTGGAATCTGCGGGTGCTCTCTCCCGCCGACAACCTCGCCGGCCAGATGAACACCGAATTCGGTCAGGCCTACCAGCGACCCGACATCGAACGGGCGCGGGGACTCGTGCGGGCGGCGACCGGCCAGGGCGAGGATTCGGCCACCGGTGACACGACAACCTCGGCCGTCGCGACCCGGACGGTGCGCATCGGCTACGTCGCGCCGACACCACGGTGGCAGCAGATGACCGCGGCGATCGCGGCGTCGTGTCGCGGCGCGGGCCTCGCGGTCGAAGACGTGTCGTCACCGGACATCGGACCCGACGCGCTCGGCCGCGACGCCGACGTCCTGATCGTCGCCGGTGGCGCGTCGTTCGCGGCGGCCGGCGCCGCCGACCCGAGCCGCGACGCCTACGCCCTGCGCGGCGGGGACCCGTTGAACTTGTCCGGAATCCGGGAACCGATGGTGAGTCGAGGGGTCGATCAGCTCGCGACGACGGTCTCGGCGCCCGACCGGCTGCGTCTGGCGCGGTCCATCGAGAACGCGACCTGGTCGACGATGCCGTCAGTGCCCCTCTTCGCGGCACCGCGGGTGCGGCAATGGAAGGATCGGGTGGGCAACGTGGTGGCCGGGATGGGCCGCGACGGCACCGGATGGAACATGGATCGGTGGACGATCCGTGGCTGAGCAGGGGAGTGAACCGATGGGTGGTGTCGTGCCCGAACGTACGGCGGAGGCGGTCTCGCGAGCACGGGCGGCCATCGCCGAACACGCTCGCCTCGTGGACGACTTCCCGGCTCCCGGAATCGCATTCAAAGACCTGACCCCGGTACTCGCCGACCCGGAGGGGCTGTCGACGATCGTCACTGCGCTGACCCACGGTTGCTCCTCGATCGATCTCGTGGCCGGCATCGATGCGCGCGGCTTCCTGCTGGGCGGTGCGGTCGCACGTGAGCTCGAGGTCGGGGTGCTCGCGGTCCGCAAGGGAGGCAAACTCCCGCCGCCGGTCATCGCCGTCGACTACAGCCTCGAATACGGGCAGGCGACGCTCGAGATCCCGGCGAACGGCCTGAACCTGACCGGCCGTCGTGTGCTGCTCGTCGACGACGTGCTCGCGACCGGGGGGACCGCGGTGGCCGCGGCCGAATTGCTGCACCGCGCCGGTGCGCAGGTCGTCGGGGTCGCGGTGATCATGGAGCTCGCCGGTCTCGGCGGCCGGGACACGATCGCCCGGGGTCTCGGACCGGACGTTCCCGTCCACGCGGTCGCGTCGGACTGACGGCGTCGACACGGTGACGGCTGGACCGCGACTAGAATCGTCTGAGCCCGCCCGGGCAGGCGCGATGGGCTCATCGTGTGTCGACAGACAACCGTGAGGAGGACCGCTGATGCCCGATGAATCCGACACGGCGCAGCGCGGCGTGACCCCCGCGGAGAACGCCGGGACGACGCCCGAGAGCGCCGACCGGCCGGTCGGCGGCACGGGTGCGGTGGGTTCCATCCAGCCGGGCGCGTCCGCCTCGGCGTCGCGCCGGGTGCGCGCACGCCTCGCGCGCCGCATGACCGCGACCCGCAGCCAGGTCCGCCCCGTCCTCGAACCGCTGGTCACCCTGCACCGCGAGATCTACCCGAAGGCTGATGTCGCGCTGCTCCAGCGCGCCTACGACGTCGCCGACGAACGGCACAGCGGGCAGAAGCGCAAGTCCGGCGATCCCTACATCACCCATCCGCTGGCGGTCGCCACGATCCTCGCCGATCTGGGCATGGACACCACCACGCTCATCGCGGCACTCCTGCACGACACGGTGGAGGACACCGGCTATTCCCTGCAGGCACTGGAGAAGGATTTCGGGCCGGAGGTGGCCCACCTCGTCGACGGCGTGACCAAACTCGACAAGGTCGCCCTCGGCAGTGCGGCCGAGGCCGAGACCATCCGCAAGATGATCATCGCGATGGCGCGCGACCCCCGCGTTCTCGTCATCAAGGTGGCCGACCGACTGCACAACATGCGCACGATGCGCTTCCTGCCGCCGGAGAAGCAGGCCCGAAAAGCTCGCGAGACGTTGGAAGTCATTGCGCCACTGGCACATCGACTCGGTATGGCGACGGTCAAGTGGGAGCTCGAGGACCTGTCCTTCGCCATCCTGCATCCCAAGCGGTACGAGGAGATCGTCCGGCTCGTCGCCGATCGCGCACCGTCCCGCGACACCTACCTCGCCCGCGTGCGCGCCGACATCAACAACGCGCTCGCCGGCGCGCGCATCAACGCCACCGTCGAAGGGCGTCCGAAGCACTACTGGTCGATCTATCAGAAGATGATCGTCAAGGGTCGCGACTTCGACGACATCCACGACCTGGTCGGCATGCGCATCCTCTGCGAGGAGGACCGCGACTGCTATGCCGCCGTCGGCGTGGTGCACTCGCTGTGGCAGCCGATGGCAGGTCGCTTCAAGGACTACATCGCCCAGCCGCGATTCGGTGTGTACATGTCGTTGCACACCACCGTGATCGGTCCCGAGGGAAAACCCCTCGAGGTGCAGATCCGCACGCACGAGATGCACCGCACCGCCGAGTTCGGGATCGCCGCGCACTGGCGTTACAAAGAAAACGGTTACCGCAAGTCGGGCAAGAAGTCGGACACCGCCGAGATCGACGACATGGCCTGGATGCGTCAGCTGCTCGACTGGCAGCGGGAGGCCGCGGACCCGGGTGAGTTCCTCGAGTCGCTGCGCTACGACCTCGCCGTCCGCGAGATCTTCGTGTTCACCCCGAAGGGCGACGTGATCACGCTGCCCGCCGGGTCGACGCCGGTCGATTTCGCCTACGCGGTGCACACCGAGGTCGGTCACCGCTGTATCGGCGCGCGCGTCAACGGCCGGCTGGTCGCGCTGGAACGCACGCTCGAGAACGGCGAGGTCGTGGAGGTGTTCACCTCCAAGGCCCCGACCGCGGGCCCGTCGAAGGACTGGCAGACCTTCGTGGTCTCGCCGCGCGCCAAGGCCAAGATCCGGCAGTGGTTCGCCAAGGAGCGCCGCGAAGAGGCCCTCGAGGCAGGCAAGGACGCCATCGCCAAGGAGGTCAGACGCGGCGGACTGCCACTCCAGCGGCTCCTCAGCGCGGAATCGATGTCGGCGATCGCGCGCGAACTGCGCTACACCGACGTGACCGCGCTGTACACCGCGGTCGGCGAGAACCATGTCTCCGCACGGCATGTCGTCAACCGGCTGGTCGCGTCACTGGGTGGCATCGAGGACGCCGAAGAAGCGATCGCCGAGCGGTCGACACCGTCGACGATGCCGACGCGGTCGCGGCAGGGCGGCGACGCCGGTGTGATGGTCGACGGCATCGACAACGTCGTGATCAAGCTCGCCAAGTGCTGCACCCCGGTACCCGGCGACGACATCCTGGGGTTCGTGACGCGCGGCGGCGGGATCAGCGTGCACCGCACCGACTGCACCAACGCCGAATCGCTGCGCCAGCAGGAGGAACGCATCCTCGACGTGTCGTGGGCCCCGTCGCCGGAATCGGTGTTCCTTGTGGCGATCCAGGTGGAAGCGCTCGACCGGCACCGTCTGCTGTCGGATGTGACCAAGGTGCTCGCCGACGAACGCGTCAACATCCTGTCCGCGTCGGTCACGACGAGCCGCGACCGGGTCGCCATCAGCAAGTTCACCTTCGAGATGGGCGACCCGAAGCACCTCGGCCACGTCCTCAACGTCGTGCGCAACGTCGAAGGTGTCTACGACGTCTATCGGGTGACCTCGGCCGCCTGATCGCGACGCGGGGGGTCGGGCCCGCGACCGGCAGACTTCACCTCGACCGACAGACTTCGGTCGAAGTCTAGGAGTCGAGTTGAAGTCTGTCGGTCACTGAATCGGGGACATCGGGGAAGGTCTTTCGTGGCCCACGACGGTCGCCAGGCCGGGTCGCTTCGCTCGCACCTCAGGGAGCAATGGCGGGCCGCTTCTCTCGGATTGGAGAGCAGAGGTGGGTTGCTTCCGAAAGCGTTGGCCGCCAACACTCCTCGCACCGCAGCGAGCGGCGGCTCGTCGACATAGGTCGGCCTAGTTGATGGTGGCCGTCTCGATGGTCACGGGGAGCTTGGGCTCGCCGTCGCCCGGTTGGCTGCCGACCGGTCCGGGGTTGATGCCGCCGGCGTAGACCTTGTCGAGCACCGCGAGTCCGGGCTCGTCGACCTTGCCGACGATCGAGTAGTCCGGGCCGAGCTGGCTGTCGTTGATGACGATGAAGAGCTGGCTCGAGCCGGTGTTCGGATTCTGACCGCCCTGGCTGCTGTTGGCGATCGCGATCGTGCCGCGCGGGTAGGTGACGGGCGCGGAACCGGTCTGCGGATCGGGTTGTCCGGCGGGCTGCAGGTCGGTCGGCGGCTCGTCCGGGCTCGTCCAGCCGGGCCCGCTCATGCCGGTTCCGGTGGGGTCGCCACACTGCAGGATCTTCAGCGTCTCGCTGGTGGTCATGCGGTGACAGGTCGAGTCGTCGTAGAACTTGTTCTCGATCAGGGAGGTGACCGCCGCGGTGTTGCACGGGGCGCCGTCGCGTTCGAGCGTGATCGGCAGGGTGCCCTGGGTGGTGACGAAGGTGGCCTGTTCGGTGCCCGACTTGAGGACCCGTTCGTCCGGCTTGGGGGAGGTCCGCTCGTTCTTGGCGGCAGCCTTCAGCTCGTCGAGCTCGGCCTGGTACTGCGGCCGCTGCTCGGCCGGGACGGTGTCCGGCACCTGGTCGGGCAGCTGGTCGAAGCGGCTCGGGGAGTCCTCGTAGGCGCAGGTCGTCCAGCGGGCGGCCTCGCGGTCGTCCATGATCTTCTTCACCACGACGGCTGTCACGCCCGCGACGACGGCCACCACGACCGCGGTCGAGACGGAGGCGATGACGATCTTCCGCTTGCGCCGGGCGCGTCGCTCGGTCTCGAGGCGTTCTTCGAGCTTCCGCTTCGCCGCCTCACGGCGCTCCTCATTGGTGGACACGCGGGTGAATCCTCCTGAATCCCGGCACTCCAGTGCCGACGGTCTGCCGGCATGGGTGTGCCGACATCGTCGTGGATGTCACTTACTCGGGGGCAAGTGTGCCAGTTGTACCTGAGAACAGGGTGCGGCGGGTGGCGAGCCATGCCGCCTACGCAACAATGGACATCGACGTGTGCGCGTCGTCCTGTCCGTGCCGACCCGAGGAGCATCATGCTCATCACCGGATTTCCCGCCGGGATGTTCCAGACGAACTGTTACATCGTCGCCGCCGAGGCGGGATCGGACGCGGTGATCATCGACCCGGGTCAGGACGCGGCGCCCCGGGTGCGCGAATTGCTCGCCGAACACGACCTCACCCCGGTGGCGGTTCTCCTCACCCACGGTCATCTCGACCACACCTGGAACGCGACGGAGCTCTGCGACGAGTACTCCATCCCGGCCTACATACACCCCGCGGACCGTCCGATGCTCGCCGACCCCGGTCTGGGAATCGGGCGGGCCCTGGGCGCGATGATCGGAGACGAGGTGTTCACCGAGCCGGAGAAGGTGATCGACTTCGCCGACGGCGAGCCGGTGGAACTGGCCGGGATCTCGTTCTCGGTCGATCTCGCGCCCGGACACACGCAGGGTTCGGTGCTGCTCGGCGTCGAGGTCGACGTCCCGGACGAGGCCCGCGACCAGGCCGGAGCCGACACGCCCGCGGTCGTCGGGGTCTGCTTCGTCGGTGACGTACTCTTTGCCGGGTCGATCGGACGGACGGATCTGCCCGGTGGCAACCATCAGCAGTTGCTCGACTCGATCGCGGCGAAACTGCTGCCGCTGCCCGCGGAGACACTGGTGCTGCCCGGGCACGGACCCCAGACCACGATCGGCCAGGAGAGCGCGAGCAATCCCTTCCTGGCCGGACTCGACAGCGAGAGCACACGACCGAAGGGACGACACGGACTGTGAGCGGAGCATTTCAGGCCCCCCGGGGCATCCCGGACTACTTCCCGCCGAACTCGGCGGACTTCCGGAGGGTCCGGGACACGCTCACCGACGCGGCGCGTCGTGCCGGCTACGGCCACATCGAGTTGCCGGTGTTCGAGGACACCGCACTGTTCGCGCGTGGGGTCGGCGAGTCGACCGATGTGGTGAGCAAGGAGATGTACACCTTCGCCGACCGCGGCGACCGGTCGGTGACGTTGCGTCCGGAGGGCACCGCCGGTGTGGTGCGTGCGGTCATCCAGCACGGACTCGACCGTGGTCAGCTGCCGGTGAAGGTCTGCTACGCCGGGCCGTTCTTCCGATACGAGAAACCGCAGACCGGTCGTTACCGTCAGCTGCAGCAGGTCGGGGTCGAGGCGATCGGCGTCGACGACCCGGCGCTCGACGCCGAGGTCATCGCGATCGCCGACGAGGGTTATCGGCGCCTCGGTCTGACGGGGTTCCGGCTCGAGATCACCTCGCTCGGTGACGACGAGAGCCGTCCGCGGTATCGAGAAGCGTTGCAGGAGTTCTTGTTCGGTCTCGACCTCGACGAGGCGACCCGTATGCGCGCCGAGATCAACCCGCTGCGGGTCCTCGACGACAAGCGTCCCGAGATCAAGGCGGCGACCGCGGGTGCACCGCTGCTCATCGACTACCTGTCCGAGGACGCCAAGGCGCACTTCGATCTCGTGCTCGCGCACCTCGACCGACTCGGGGTGGTCTACGAGATCAATCCGCGCCTCGTCCGCGGGCTGGACTATTACACGAAGACCACGTTCGAATTCGTCCACGACGGGCTCGGTGCGCAGTCGGGCATCGGCGGCGGCGGCCGCTATGACGGACTGATGCGACAGCTCGGCGCCAAGCAGGACCTCTCCGGTATCGGATTCGGGATCGGCGTCGACCGCACCATGCTCGCGCTGGAAGCCGAGGGTGTGGCGGGCACCGAGGCGGCTCGCTGCCAGGTCTTCGGAGTGCCGCTCGGCACGGCGGCAAAGGCCGAACTCGTCGGCGTCGCAGGCGCTTTGCGCGCCGCCGGGATCAGCATCGATCTCGCCTACGGCGATCGTGGCCTCAAGGGCGCGATGAAGGCGGCCGACCGCTCGGGGGCACGCCTGGCTCTGGTGCTCGGCGAGAACGAACTCGCCGAGCGGCAGCTGGAGATCAAGGACCTGAGCAACGGTGAACAGCACCGGGTGGCTCTCGACGAGGTCGTCGCCGAGGTCGGTCGCCTGCTGGGCTGAGCCGCCCGGCCCGGATCACTCCACCCTGCCGGACTCCAGTCGTGCGCGGGCGAGTTCGCTCGCGGCGGTACCCAGCGCGAGCCACAGGGCGCTGATGTCGTCGACGAGATCGGCCCGGGAGACCGGCAGGGTCCCCTCGGCCCACGCGAGGATCGCCTGGGCGCTTCCCCCGATCACGAAGGCGGGGGCGGTCCGCGCCAGCGAGTCGGCCTCGAGTTCGACGTCGTGGATGGTCCGTGCGTGCTCGATCAGCACGGCGGTCAGACCCGTCATCGCCTCGGTGCGCCGTTCATCCGCGGCGGGGGTCCCGGCCGCACCGCCCAGCAGGATCCGCGCCTTGCGTCGGTCGGTGCCCAGGACGCCGACGACCGCGTCGACGGCACCGCGGGCCTGGTCGGCGAGCGGACGGTCGAGGAGGCCGAGGTAGGCGCCGACCGCCGCCTGGACCACCTCGCCGGAGATGTCGTCGATCACCGCATCGGCCAGGGCGTCGAGATCCGGAAAACTCTCGTAGAAGTAGCGCTTGTTGAGTTGCGCGTCGGTGCAGAGACCCGCGACCGTCGCGGCCCGCCACCGACCGTCGGACATCACCGTCGACGCGGCATCGACGAGAGCAGCGCGCCGTCGCGCCGTCCGTCCGGCCGCAGATTCGCCGCCATAGCTGCGGTCGGTGCTGGTCGAACTCACCGGCTCATCCTTCCATCCCTCCACACGGGAGCGGCCATTGACAGCCCGCACTCCATCTGGCACATTCTGGTACCACATTAAGTGGCACGACACAGTGCCAGATGGGAGATGTAATGAGCGCAGAGCTGAACACCGCACGAGATGTCGACGAGGCGAGCCCGACGGAGCTCCAGATGCTGGCCGAACTGCGGAGCCTCGCCGATCACAGCCCCCTCCGGGCGCGCTGCGAGGCATGGGGCTTCCTTCGGCAGCTCGGTGACCGCGACGACCGGGAGGCGCTCTCGACGCTCTTCGGTGCCGGAAGTGACCCGCAAGGCCTCGACGGCAGGCTGGAGGGACTGATCGTGGGCAAGCTGTTCGGGATTCCCGAAGCCGCCCTTGCCAACCCGCTGATGAAGATCGATCCGACGTGGCGGGGCAAGTCCTTCGACCAGCGGTCGGGAACCGGCCTCAACCGGCTGTCGCCGATCGCGGCGCTGGTGATGCCGATCATCACCGCCGGATACCTCGGCCTGCGCCCGGTCGACGGCGAGATGGAGGGATTCCATTTCGAGCACGAGCCGAGCCTCGGACTGATCGAGCCGAAGGTGCGCGTGCGCGCGCTCGACTACGGGGTGCCGAAGTACAAGAATCCGGGAGTCCGCACGTTTCCGATCCGCAAGACGCGCGACGAGATCGTCGAACTCGTCCCCGGCGTGTACCTCGGCCGGGCACTGCTGTTCCGGAGCAGCGGTGAGATCCGCCTGATCGCGTACTTCGCCCTGCGCCACCCGATCGGCAGCCCGCTGTGATCGCACTCCAGGGCGCGCGGGTGTGCGTCACCGGGGGAGCCCGCGGTATCGGTGCCGCCACCGCCGCCGCCCTCGTCGACCGCGGCGCGACCGTGTGGATCGGCGACCGCGACCTCGACGCCGCGACCGCCACGGCCGAGCGACTCGGGCGCCGGGCCCACGCGGTGCGCGTCGACGTCACCGACGTCGACTCGTTCGCCGCCTTCGTCGACGCCGCGAAGTCGACGGGACCGATCGACATGCTCGTCAACAACGCCGGGATCCAGCACATGGGGCGACTGGTCGACCAGGATCTCGCCGGACTGCACCGTGAGTTGGCGATCAATCTCGGAGCGGTCGTCACCGGCACTCACCTGGTGCTACCCGGGATGATCGAGCGCGGGCGCGGCCACATCGTCAACGTGTCGTCGATGGCGGGCAAGGTCACCACGCCGGGGATCGCGACCTACTGCGCGTCGAAGTTCGGCGTGGTCGCCTTCTCGAAGGCGATACGCGCCGAACTCACCGGGACCGGCGTCACGATGACGACCGTCCTGCCCGCGGCCACCCACACCGATCTGACCGCTGGCGTTCGCCTGCGGTTGCAGCCGACCCTCGAACCGGCCGACGTGGCAGCCGCGATCGTCGCCAGTGTCGAGCACGGGCGCGGGGAGGTCACCGTCCCGCGTTACCTCGCGCCGATCGGCATCCTCGAGGACCTCATCCCGTCGCCGATCATGTGGCGCCTCAAGCGGTTCGTCGGGGGCGCGGACTACGGCGCGTTCGACGAGGCGCAGCGGCAGGACTACCTGGACCGCAGTCGGGCGTCCTGAGCGGTGCCGGGCCGCCTCAGCTCGCGGGCCGGCCGGCGACCTCGGCCGCGAGCACATCCAGCGAGACACCGCCGAGAGCCAGTGCGCGCGAATGGAAGTCCTTGAGGGTCCACTCCGGGTGCAGGCGGAGTGCGGCCGTGCGGGTCTGTTCCCAGACGCGCTGGCCGAGGGCGTAGGAGGGGGCTTGACCGGGCCAGCCCAGATAGCGGTCGAGTTCGAAGCGCAGCACCGAGTGATCCATCGCGACCGACGAGGTCAGGAACGCCCACGCCTTGTCGGCATCCCAGATGCCCCCACCGAGCGACTCCGGCGCGGGCAGTCGGCAGTGCACCCCGATGTCGACGACGACCCGCGCTGCCCGCAGCCGCTGCGAGTCGAGCATCCCCATTCGGTCGCCGGGATCCTCGAGCCAGCCGAGTTCGTCCATGAGGCGCTCGGCGTAGAGGGCCCATCCCTCGCCATGACCGGAGGTGAACGAGGCGAGTTTGCGCCAGGAGTTGAGGTCGGGGTCGACGATCGCCGAGCCGAGCTGGAGGTGGTGTCCGGGGACGCCCTCGTGGTAGACGGTCGTCTTCTCCTGCCAGGTGTGGAAGACGGTCTGGTCGTCGGGCACCGCCCACCACATGCGGCCGGGCCGGGACAGATCCGCGCTGGGCTGGGTGTAGTAGATGATGCCGGTCGACGAGGGGGCCAGCCGGCACTCGAGCCGGGACAGCCGGGCCGGGAGGTCGAAGTGGATTCCCGACAGGCCGGTGACCGCCGCGTCGGAGGTCGCCTGCATCCAGTCGACGAACTCGGCGCGATCGTGGATCTGATACTGCGGCTGGCGGTCCAGCCAGGCGAGGGTCGCGCCGATGCCCTGTCCGGGGAGCAGTCCCTCGGCGATCTCCTGCTGTTCGGCGATGATCTGCTGCAGGCGGGTCATCGCCCAGGCGTACGCATCGTCGGGATCGGCGTCGGCGCCCAGATATGCGGGAAGGTGCAGCAGATACCGGTCGCGGCCGACGGCGTCGTCGTCGAGGGCGTGATCGAGAACCTCGGTGCGCAGGTAGTGGGCGAACGTCCCGAACGAGGTGCGTGCGGCGTCGAGCGCGGTTGCGAGCGTGCCGGCCAGCGCCGTGTCCGCAGCGATCGGCCCGGTGGCGCCGCCGATGGCGTCGGCCGCCGAATCCGCCTGGCGGGCGACGGCTTCCACCTGCCGGCGTGCCGGCGGTGGGCCGTGCCGAAGGCGATGGGCCAGACCGTCGACGACGCCGGTCAGCGAGGCCGGGATGGCGGTGAGCCGGGACAGGAAGGTCTCGCGCTGTTCACGGGTGTCGGTGGGCATGAGGTCGAAGACGTCGCGCAGTGCCTGCAGCGGGGACGCGATGACGTTGCATTCGCCGATGTGCTCGCCGGCGTCGGCGAGCGCGAGCTCACGACGCAGTGAGGCGCTCATGGTGGCGACGGTGACGCGGTCGATCGGATCGGTGATGTCGGCGTCGGCCAGCGCGGACAGCGTTCCGGCGGCGACCTCGGCGCGTTCGGCGCACCCCTGCGCGGAGAAGTCGGTCATCCGGTCGTCGTGCTCGCCGTGGCCGATCTCGGTGGCGAAGAGCGGATTCAGCGTGCACAGCCGGTCGAGGTGCGCCTCGGCGATCGCGTCGACGGTGGTGGGCCGACGCGCGCCGACGGTGTCGGTGGGGTTCACAGGCCGGGGTTCACAGGTCGTCGGTGGCGAAGGTGTCGCAGCGATCCGGGTCGCCGCCCTGGTAGCCGACGGAGAACCAGCGCGTGCGCTGCGCGGCCGAACCGTGGGTCCACCCCTCGGGATTGGACCCCGGACCCTGGATGGTGTCGTCGCCGATGGCCTTCGCGGTCTGGATCACGCCGGCGATCTGTTCCTCGGTGATCGGTGCGAGCAGTGCGTCGGGGCCGTCGTCGGCGTGGTGGGCCCACACCCCGGCGAGGCAGTCGGCCTGCAGCTCGACCCGGACCGAACCCGATCGCGGCCCCTGCGAACCCATCCGCTGCCCCTTCGCCAGGGCGCCGGTGAGGTTCTGGACGTGATGCCCGTACTCGTGGGCCACCACGTACTCCTGCGCGAGGGGCCCGTCGCTGCCGCCCATGCGGCGGAGTTGGGCGAAGAACGTCGGGTCGAAGTACGCCGTCGAATCGGCGGGGCAGTAGAACGGGCCCGTCGCCGAACTGGCCGGGCCGCACCCGGTGTTCACCGCGTCGGCGAAGATGACCGTCTGCGGTGCCTCGTACTCGGGCCAGAGGTCCGACCACACCGAGTCGACGCTCACGGTGGTCGCCTTGATCCGGCAGATCGTGTTCTCGTTGGCCATCTCGTAGGTGCACGAGTCCAGTTGCTGCTGGATCTGCGCCGCGTCGGACGACGTCCCGGGCGCCGGACCGCCGGAGCCGAGCAGGTCGCCGGGATTCACGCCGAAGAACAGCGCGACGATCGTGATGAGGAGCCCGGCGCCACCGCCCAGCGCGATCCGGCCGCCACCGCCACCGCCCCCGCCGCCGCCGGAGACGTTGCCGGTGTCGATCGATCCGCTGCCTTGGAAGGTCACGCGGCCATTCTGGCACGATCGGCACCCGCCCTCGGCGCAGTCGCGGAGGTATGCGATTGACGCCCCGGGTCGTGGATACGGCACCATGGACACCTGGTCTGCGTTTCTGCCGACCGATTTCGACGTTGGAAGGATTCTCAGTGCTCCGCACGCATTCCGCAGGTTCGCTGCGCCGCGCCGACGCGTCGCAGACCGTCACCGTCGCCGGGTGGGTCGCACGCCGTCGCGACCACGGTGGCGTGGTCTTCATCGACCTGCGTGACGCCACCGGACTCGTCCAGGTGGTCTTCCGCGACGAGTCTGTCGCTTCGGCCGCCCACCGTCTGCGCGCCGAATACTGCGTCGCGGTGACCGGTGTCGTCGAGGTACGACCCGAGGGCAGCGAGAACCCCAACCTGAGTTCCGGCGAGATCGAGATCAACGCCGTCGGACTCGAGGTCCTCAACGAGTCGGCACCGCTGCCGTTCCAGCTCGACGAGTCGCCGGGTGAGGAGGCGCGGTTGCGCCACCGCTACCTCGACCTCCGCCGCGAGGGCCCGAGTGCTGCCCTGCGTCTGCGCTCGAAGGCGAATGCGGCCGCGCGTGGGGTGCTCGCCGCGCATGACTTCACCGAGATCGAGACCCCCACGCTGACCCGGTCCACCCCGGAGGGTGCGCGTGACTTCCTGGTGCCCGCGCGCCTGCAGCCGGGTACGTTCTACGCACTGCCGCAGAGCCCGCAGCTGTTCAAGCAGTTGCTGATGGTGGCAGGTATGGAGCGCTACTACCAGATCGCACGCTGTTACCGCGACGAGGACTTCCGGGCCGACCGGCAGCCCGAGTTCACCCAGCTCGACATCGAGATGAGCTTCGTCGACCAGGACGACGTCATCGCGGTCGCCGAAGAGGTCCTGACCGCCCTGTGGAAGCTCATCGGTGTCGACATCTCGACCCCGATCCCGCGGATGACCTACGCCGACGCGATGCGCCGATTCGGTTCGGACAAGCCGGATCTGCGCTTCGGCATCGAACTCGTGGAGTGTGCCGAGTACTTCACGAACACCCCGTTCCGCGTGTTCCAGGCGCCGTACGTCGGCGCCGTGGTCATGCCCGGCGGCGCGTCGCAGCCGCGTCGTCAGCTCGACGCCTGGCAGGAATGGGCCAAGCAGCGCGGCGCCAAGGGCCTCGCGTACGTCCTGATCGCCGAAGACGGCACGCTGTCGGGTCCGGTCGCCAAGAACCTGTCCGACGACGAGCGCGCCGGTCTGGCCGCCCACGTCGGTGCGCAGCCCGGTGACTGTGTGTTCTTCGGGGCAGGAGAGGTGAAGTCGACCCGCGCGCTCCTCGGCGCGGCGCGCGGCGAGATCGCCTCGAAGCTCGGTCTCATCAAGGACGGCGACTGGGCGTTCACCTGGGTCGTCGACGCGCCGATGTTCGAGCCGGCCGCCGAGGCGACCGCGTCCGGTGATGTCGCACTGGGACATTCGGCCTGGACCGCGGTGCACCACGCATTCACCTCGCCGAAGCCGGAGTCGGTCGACGCCCTCGAGTCCGATCCCGGTTCGGCGCTGGCCTACGCCTACGACATCGTGTGCAACGGCAACGAGATCGGCGGCGGATCGATCCGTATCCATCGACGGGACGTGCAGGAGCGCGTCTTCGAGATCATGGGCATCGGCCACGACGAGGCCCAGGAGAAGTTCGGCTTCCTGCTCGACGCCTTCGCCTACGGCGCACCGCCCCACGGCGGCATCGCCTTCGGCTGGGACCGCATCACCGCACTGCTCGCCGGTGAATCGTCCATCCGCGAGGTGATCGCCTTCCCGAAGTCGGGCGGCGGCGTCGACCCGCTGACCGACGCGCCCGCGGCGATCACCGCGCAGCAGCGCAAGGAATCGGGGATCGACGCCAAGCCCGCACCGCGGGGCGGCGATCAGAAGGACGCCGATCAGAAGGACGCCGGGCAGAAGGACGCCGGGAGCACCTCGGTCTGACCCGAAATGCGGTGGCCGGACGTGAGTTCGGCCACCGCCATCCGACGGTGGTGCTCGCCACCCGGCGCCCGCCGGTCATCTGTGATGAGATTCCCAGCATGACGATCAAGGTCGCACTCGAGCACCGGACGGTGTACTCGTTCGATCGGCCGGCCAAGATCTACCCCCACGTCGTCCGCCTGCGTCCGGCGCCGCACTCGCGCACGCCCATCGAGGCCTACTCGCTCACCGTCGAACCCGGTGCGCATTTCCTGAACTGGCAGCAGGACGCGTTCAGCAATTACCTGGCGCGCCTGGTGTTCCCGGAACCCTCGACCTCCCTCGGGATCACCGTGAGTCTCGTCGCGGATCTCACCGCGATCAACCCGTTCGACTTCTTCATCGAGGAGTGGGCCGAGTTCTACGGGTTCGACTATCCCGCCGAACTGCGCCGCGACCTGGAGATCTTCCTCCGTCCCGCCGGCGTCACCGAGGGTGAATTCGCGGGCGCGCCAGTACATCCGGAGATCGCGAGGTTCGCGGCGAAGCACCGGCCGGCGGGCCGGACGCGGGTCATCGACTTTCTCGTAGGTCTCAATGCCGCGGTCCGCGACGCCGTCGGCTACACCGTTCGGCTCGAGGCGGGCGTGCAGTCGCCCGAGTACACGCTCTCCAGCGCCATCGGATCCTGCCGCGACTCGGCCTGGCTGTTGGTCGCACTCCTGCGCGAGCTCGGGTTCGCGGCGCGTTTCGTCTCCGGCTACCTCGTCCAGCTGACCTCCGACGTCAAGGCCCTCGACGGACCGTCGGGTCCCGACGCCGACTTCACCGACCTGCACGCGTGGACCGAGGTGTACCTACCCGGTGCCGGCTGGGTGGGCCTGGACCCGACGTCGGGCCTGTTCGCCGGCGAGGGACACATCCCGCTGGCGGCCACCCCGCATCCGGTCGGTGCCGCGCCGATCACCGGTTCGACCGGTCCGTGCCACGCGACGCTCGACTTCACCAACACGGTGACCCGCTTCCACGAGGACCCGCGGGTCACGCTGCCCTACACCGCGGAACAGTGGAACCGGGTGACCGATCTCGGCGCGCTGGTCGACGAGCGGATGGATCGCAACGACGTGCGCCTGACGATGGGCGGCGAGCCGACGTTCGTGTCCATCGACAACCAGACGGACCCGGAGTGGCGGACGGCCGCGGACGGTCCCCACAAACGGCTGCTGGCCGGGCGGCTTGCCGGTCGACTGCAGAAGGCTTACGCGCCCGATGGCCTGATCCGGCGCAGCCAGGGCAAGTGGTACCCCGGCGAACCGCTCCCGCGCTGGCAGCTCGAACTCCTGTGGCGCAGTGACGGTCTGCCGATCTGGCGGGACCCGGGTCTGCTCGCCGACCCGTGGGCGACGCCGGAGCAGTGCGCGGCCGCCATCGAGACCGAGACCCACGGTCCGGATCCGGAGATCACCGGCGATGCCGGCCCGGCGCGGGAACTGCTCACCGCGTTCGCGGCGGCGCTCGGTCTTCCGGCCGGGCAGGTGATGCCGGCCTACGAGGATCCGCTGGTGCGGATGCGTGAACTCGCCGCGATGCCCCCCGGTGATCCCGGTACCGACCCCACCCTCCCCGCCGCGCGCGCCTTCGCGCAGGCCGACATCATCGTCGACGCGGATTCGACGGACGGCGAGGACGACCAGAGCCTCGCGCCGGCAACGGATTCCGTCGCCCGCAGGCGGGCGCTGATCGCCCGGCTCGACGCCGCGGTCACCGAGCCGTGTGCGCACCTGGTGCCGTTGAGTCGATCGGAGGATCGGACCGCGTGGCAGAGCGCGGTGTGGACGACCCGGCGGGGGCGCATCGTGCTGACCCCGGGCACCTCACCGGCCGGCCTGCGGCTGCCGCTCAACTCGCCCTCGTGGGGTCCGGCTCCGACGCTCTTCGAAGCCGACCCGTCCGCGCGCCACGAGGACCTGCCGGCCGACCCGTCGACGGCGTTGGGCCACGCCGTCCGCGATGTCGACCCTGTCCAGTTCCTGCCCCGCACCGCCCTGGTCGCCGAGGTGCGTGGTGGCGTCGTCCATGTGTTCATGCCGCCGACCTCGACCCTCGAGGAGTACCTCGCGATCGTCGAACTCGTCGAGGACGCCGCGGCCGCGACGTCGACACCGGTCGTCGTCGAGGGATACGGACCGCCCGCCGACCCGCGCCTGGTGTCGTTGTCGGTCACGCCGGACCCGGGTGTCGTCGAGGTCAACATCCAGCCGACCGGGAGTTTCGCCGAGCAGTCCGAACTGCTCGAGTCGCTGTACGACCATGCGCGACATGTGCGTTTGGGCACCGAGAGTTTCGACCTGGACGGCAGTCACGGCGGGACCGGCGGTGGTAACCACATCACCCTCGGCGGCGTCACGCCCGCCGACTCACCGATGCTGCGCCGCCCCGATCTGCTGGTGTCGATGCTGACCTACTGGCAGCGGCATCCCGCGCTGTCGTACCTGTTCTCCGGCCGGTTCATCGGCACCACGTCGCAGGCACCCCGCGTCGACGAGGGGCGCGAGTCGGCGCTCTACGAGTTGGAGATCGCCTTCGCCGAGATCGACCGGCTGGCGGTCAAGGACACCGTCGGCGGGCGATTCGACGGGGCGCCACCCAATCCCTGGGTCACCGACCGGGCCCTGCGGCACCTGCTGACCGACATCACCGGGAACACCCATCGGGCCGAGTTCTGCATCGACAAGCTCTACAGCCCCGACTCGGTGCGCGGGCGGCTGGGTCTGCTGGAACTGCGGGCGTTCGAGATGCCGCCGCACCATCGGATGGCGATGGTTCAGTCGCTGCTCGTGCGCAGCCTGGTGTCCTGGTTCTGGGAGAAGCCCTATCGCGCCCGGCTCATCCGCCACGGTGGCGACCTGCACGGCAAACACCTATTGCCGCACTACGTGATCGCCGACATCGCGCTCGTCGCCGAGGAGCTCCGTGAGGCGGGCTACCCGTTCGAGACCGCGTGGCTGGACCCGTTCACCGAGTTCCGGTTCCCGCGTCTGGGGACCGTGCAGATCCGAGACCAGGAGATCGAGCTGCGCAGTGCCATCGAGCCGTGGAACACGCTGGGGGAGGAGTCGACCGGAACCGGCACCGCTCGTTATGTCGACTCGTCCGTCGAGCGGGTGCAGGTGCGGGTCCTGGGTGGTGAGGACGATCGTTACTTGTTGACATGCAATGGTTTTCCGATCCCGCTGCGGGCCACGGGGCGCACCGGGGAACGCGTCGCCGGGATCCGGTTCCGGGCCTGGCAGCCGCCGAGTTCGCTGCATCCGACGATCACCATCGACACCCCGCTCACCTTCGATCTGATCGACACGGTCAACGGCCGGTCGGTGGGTGGCGCCACCTATCACGTCGTCCATCCCGGCGGACGGGCCTACGACCGTCCGCCGGTCAACGCGGTCGAGGCCGAGTCGCGCCGCAACGGGCGGTTCGAGGCGGCCGGACACACCACCGGCACCGTCGACGTCGGACTGTTGCGCGAGCGAGCGTCCCGGCAGGCCATCGACTTCGGGGTGCCCGGAGTCCTCGACCTCCGGCGGGCACGTACAGTTCTTCGGTGATCTCTTCGCCGGGCGACGCCTCCGCGGTGTTCGACCGCTACCGCGCCGCGGGCCAGACCCTCTTCGACCCGGACCGGCCGGTCGAATCCTACGACGAACTCCTCGAACCCGGTGGGGCGATCCGTCCGGCGTGGGCGGACCTGGCCCGCATCTACCGGTTGCGCGGCACCGAACGGCTCCGGGGCTCCGCGGCGCGCCTGGCGGCCGCGGTGAGCGACGACGGCGTGGTCTACAACGAGTTCGACGGCCACGACACCGTGACCCGCGACTGGGAGGTCGACGCGGTGCCGCTGGTCGTCGACGGTGTCGAGTGGGCCGAACTCGAGAAGGCCGTCACGCAGCGGTCGATGCTGCTGGACCTGCTGTTGCGCGACCTCTACCGCGACCAGAAGACGATCGCCGCCGGACTCGTCGCACCCGAGATGGTCTTCGGACACCCCGGGTACATCCGGAAGGCGGCCCGTCTGGAGGTCGCCGGACCCCATGCGCTGTTCCTGCATGCGGTCGACATCTCACGCACCGCCGACGGCGACTTCGTCGCCTACCGCGACCGCACGCAGGCGCCGTCGGGGGTCGGCTACGCGATCGCCGGGCGCCGGCTGATGTCGAAGACCTTCCCGCAGCTGTTCCAGGCGTGCGCGCCCCGGCCGATGGCCAACTTCGCCGGCACCATGCGCCTCGCGCTCACCGAATACGCCCCGCCGGGGGTCGACGATCCGACGGTGGCGGTCCTCAGTCCCGGCAGCATGTCCGAGACCGCCTTCGACCAGGCCTACCTCGCCTCGGTGCTCGGCTTCCCGCTCGTCGAGGGCGCCGATCTCACCGTCCGCGACGGTGCGGTGTACATGCGGTCGCTCGGTCGGTACAAGCGTGTGGACGTGTTGCTGCGGCGGATCGACGCCGCCTACGCCGACCCGCTGGACCTGCGGACGGACTCCCAGCTCGGTGTCGCCGGTCTGGTCGAGGCGATCTCGCGCGGTACGGTGACGGTCCTCAACACCCTCGGTTCGGGAGTGCTGGAGAACCCGGCTCTGCACACCGTGCTGGACCGGCTGGCGCCGGTCCTGCTCGACGAGGAGCTGAAACTGGGTTCGGTCACCACCTACTGGGCGGGAGATCCGCTGCAGCGCAGCCTGATCCGCGATCGATTGGCGTCCCTCGTGCTGACCGACACGTGCACGGGAGAGGAAGTCATCGGCCCGCTGCTCGCCGCGTCCGAGCGCGCCGACCTCGCCGCCCGGATCGAGGCGCAGACCTGGCAGTGGGTCGCGCGCGAACTCGAGGCGTTCTCGGTGGCCCCCACGGTCACCCCCGGCAGCGCTCCGGGCGGGTCGCAGGCGCCGCTTCGTGCGGCGCCGGTGTCGGTGCGCGCCTTCAGCGTGGCGCAGGGTCCCGGTTACGCGGTGATGCCCGGCGGGCTGGGGGCGGTCCTCGCCGACGGGGTGGAGGGCGCCGCCCACCACGTGATCGCCGCCAAGGACGTCTGGGTCACCAGCACCGAGGTGGGCGGGCACGTCTCGCGCCGTCCGGAGACCCGCACCGAGCCGGCCGCCGAGGTCGTCGCAGGCGCTGCGGCGGGCCGTCCGGTGACCCGCGAGTACTCCGACGTCGCGGCCGCGGCCAGCCCACGAGTGCTGGCGGACCTGTTCTGGCTCGGCCGCTACGGCGAGCGGACCGAGCTCGTGACCCGACTGGCGAAGGTGTCCCGCGAGCGCTATCAAGACTTCCAGTATCGGCCGTGGATGTCCGGCACGCCGGCGGTACCGCGGCTGCTGCATGCCGTCGCCACGGTGACCGGCACCGCGCGTTACCTCGACACCGCCGGGCTGCTGATGTCGGGGTCGGACCGGCCGCCGTCGCCCGAGCAGGTGAACGAGGCGATCGAGAAGATCGCCGACCTCACCGTGTCGCGGTCGGTGCCCGGGACCATCGCGTATTCGATCGACCGGCTCATCAGTACGGCCCGGGCGGTCCGGGACCAGATGTCGACGAGCACCTGGATGGTGCTCGCCCCGGTCGAACGCGTCATGGCGAGCACGACCAAGCTGGTCGTCCGGTCGCGGGCCGAGGCGGGCGCAGGCGACGCCGCGCTCGACCTCGGCCCCGACCTGGCCAGCGCGCACGACGAGATCCTGCACGGCGTGCTGGCCCTCACCGGACTACAGGCCGAGTCGATGGTGCACGACCCGGGCTGGATGTTCATGGATGTCGGCCGGCGCATCGAGCGGGCGGTGACCCTCGCCGACCTCACGCTCGCGATGTTCGCCGACGCGCAGGACACCGACGTCGAGCAGGCGCTGCTGGAGTCGTACCTGGTGGCCAACGAGTCGTCCGTCATCTACCGCCGCCGCAACCGCGGTCTGTACCAGCCGGCCGGCGTCGCCGAGTTGCTGCTGTTCGACCCGACCAATCCGAGGTCGATGATCTTCTCACTGGAGCGGTTGAACTCAGCCCTGTCCTCGGTGCCGGAGACCCTGCGGTCGGCCGGGGCCGAACGCGCCGTCCAGGACATGATCGCCGAACTCCGGCGAAGCGACCCCGTGGATCTCGTGCACGTCGACACCGAGCGGCGCCGTCCCGAACTCGTCGAACTGATGTCGACGCTGCGCACCGGTGCGCGCGAACTCTCCGACCTGCTGACCCGGACCCGCTTCGCCACCCCCCGTCAGGCGCGACCGATCTGGGCCGGTGGGGAATCGTGAGTTCGCGCACCTACCGCGTCATGCACCGGACCACCTACACCTACGACGACGACGTGTCGTCGTCGTACGGGCGGTGCCACCTGACGCCGCGTGACCTGCCCGGGCAGCGCGTGCACTCGACGTCGCTGGAGATCGAACCCGAGCCCGACGACCGGTCGACGGGGCTCGACGTCTATGGCAACCACGACAGCTACTTCCACGTGCGGACGTCGCATCGCGAGCTCACCGTCACCGCGCGCTCCGTCGTCGAGGTGGACCCGGTGGACCCGGGTGTCCTCCTGAGCCCGGCCGCCCGTACCCCGTGGGAGCAGGCACGTCCGGCCGCCGTCGACGGCCGGGAGGGTGCCCTGGCCGCCGAGTTCGTCCTGGATCTGGAGCGGCCGGAGATCACCCCCGCGGTCCACGAGTACGCCGCCGGGGTTTTCACCCCGGGCCGGCCGCTGGTCGAGGCCGTCACCGAACTCACCTCACGGATCTTCGCCGACTTCACCTACCGCTCGGGGTCGACGGCCATCACCACCCGGGTCGACACGGTCCTGCAGCGGCGCGAGGGCGTCTGCCAGGACTTCGCCCGCGTCGCGATCGCCTGCCTGCGGTCGCAGGGCCTCGCGGCGAGGTACGAGTCGGGGTATCTCGCGACCGAGCCGCCGCCCGGCACGGAGAAGGTCTTCGGCGCGGATGCCAGCCACGCGTGGGCTGCGGTCTGGATGCCCGACGGCCGCTGGCTGCCCTTCGACCCGACCAACGACAAGCTGGTCGACGAACGCCACGTCACGGTCGCCTGGGGACGCGACTACGACGACGTGCCGCCGCTACGCGGGGTCATCTACACCGACTCCACCAAGAGCCGGATCGAGGTGTCGGTGGACGTGAGCCCGGCCGACGGCCCCGCGTCGGGCTGAATCGGACACGGTTCCGCGGCCCACGCGGTAACCCGCTGTGCCACAGCGTGTTCGGTACCCGATCTGCTGACGCCCCGATCGCGACGTGGTACAGATGAACGAACAGTGCTGTTGCGACATCGTTGCAACGGGTAGGTTGGTGGGCGACATGACGGTCATTACGGAAAGCCGCATCACCAGCGTGGTGCGGGCGGCAGAGGCGCTGCTGTCACACCGCGCCGGATCAGCAGTGGTCCTCGATGATCCCGAGGACCTCGGCGGCAGCGGGCGCACCACGGTGGTGCGGGTCCGGGTCGCCCAGAACCCTCTCAGCCTGGACCGATCGCTCGTGATCAAGGCCCTTCCCGAGCACGAGGACCCGCAGGCCTTCCACCGGGAGATCGCGTCGTACAAGTACGCGACCGCGCTGCCCAACGAATCACGCCCGGGGCCGCAACTCATCGCCTCGGATCCCGACCTGCGGATCATGGTGCTCTCCGACCTCGGCCACGGCCGCTCGATGCTCGAGTACCTCGCCGGCGTCGACCCCGTCGAGACCTCCCGCGCGGTCAGCGCCTGGGGTCAGGCCCTCGGCCGGATGCATGCGGCCACGGTCGGCGGCGAGGGGGACTTCCTCGCGCTGCTGCGCCGCGGACCGTCGGGTACGCAGGGGCGCGACATCCTGCGCGACGAGGCGCTGCGGTCGATCGATTCGGTTGTCGGGCACGCTGCCGCGCTCGACGTCGTGGTCCCGGAGCAGGTCGTCGAGTCGTTGCGGAGCGCGGCGACGCTGTTCGACGAGGGCGATCACCGCGCCTTCAGCCCCTCCGACGTCGGACCCGAGAACATCCTGCTCAACGACGACGGTGTCCAGTTCATGGACTACGAGTGGGGCGGATTCCGCGACGCGACCCTCGACATCGCCTACGCGCTCGTCACCATCACCGCCCAGCTGCCGCCCCGGACCTCCGCGCGTGCCACCGACCTCGAGGTGTCGATGGTGGACGCCTGGCGGTCCGAGGTGCACTCGATCTGGCCGGCCCTCGCCCACGAGCGGGAGATGCAGCGCAAGGTGCTGCTCGCCCGCCAGCTCTGGGTGTGGCTGTCGACGGTGTGGATGTTGCCGGGCGATCCGGAGACGACCGACCAGCCAGATGCCGAGTTCGATGTGGCCGACTTCGGTGCCGCCGGCTTCACCCACGACTGGGCCCTGCACACCAACGACCCCCGCGTGATCGTCAGCCGCTGGACCGATCTCGCCGCCGCGGCCGGACGGGCGGGGGACGACGAGACCGCCGTGTTCGCGACCGCGATGGGCGTCGCGCTCCAGCGCATCTGGCTGGCCTGACACGCTCGTGGACGGACTGTTCGACCCACCCGACGATCCTCGGGCAGGTTCCGCCGGGCCCGGCAACGCGGGCGGCCTCACCGCGCCGCCGTCCCCGACCGCGCCGCTCGCGGTCCGGATGCGCCCGCAGAACCTCGACGAGATCGTCGGGCAGCAGCACCTGCTCGGGACCGGCTCGCCGCTGCGGAAGCTGATCAGCGGGTCGGGCGCGGCGTCGGTGTTGCTCTACGGGCCACCGGGCACCGGCAAGACCACCATGGCCTCGCTCATCGCGCGGGCCACCGGCGGCCGTTTCGAGGCGCTGTCCGCGCTGACCGCAGGGGTGAAAGAGGTGCGGGCGGTCATCGACGTGGCCCGCCGCCGGCTCATCGGCGACGGCAAGAACGGCGGTCAGCAGACGGTCCTGTTCATCGACGAGGTGCACCGGTTCTCCAAGACACAGCAGGATGCACTGCTCGACGCGGTGGAGAACCGCATCGTCCTGCTCGTCGCCGCGACGACCGAGAACCCGTCGTTCTCGGTGGTCGCCCCGCTGCTGTCCCGGTCGCTGGTCCTGCAGCTGCGGTCCCTGACCGACGCCGACATCCGCGAGGTGCTGACCCGGGCGGTCGCCGACCCGCGGGGGCTGGACGGCAAGGTCGAGGTCTCCGACGCCGCCTACGACCACCTCGTCGCGGTGTCGGGCGGGGACGCGCGCCGGGCACTGACCGCCCTCGAGGCGAGCGCCGACTCGACCGAGTCCATCGACCTGGCCGACGTCGAGACCGCCATCGATCGCGCCGCGGTGCGCTACGACCGGGACGGCGACCAGCACTACGACGTGACGAGCGCGTTCATCAAGTCCATCCGTGGTTCGGACGTCGACGCCGCCGTGCACTATCTCGCGCGGATGATCGCGGCGGGGGAGGACCCGCGGTTCATCGCGCGGCGCCTGATGATCCATGCCAGCGAGGACATCGGGATGGCCGACCCGACGGCCCTGCAGACCGCGGTCGCGGCCGCTCAGGTCGTGAACCTGGTCGGGATGCCGGAGGCCAAACTGGCACTCACCCAGGCGACCATCCACCTCGCGACGGCCCCGAAGTCGGCGGGTGTGGTGTCGGCCATCGGCGCGGCCCTCGCCGACGTCGAGTCGGGCAAGGCCGGCGCGGTTCCGGCCCACCTGCGCGACAGCCACTATCCGGGGGCCAAGAAGCTGGGCAACGGCGTCGCCTACCGATATCCGCACGATGATCCCGATGGCGTTGTGGCGCAACAGTATGCGCCCGACGATCTGGTCGGGAGGGACTACTACGTCCCCACCGACCACGGGCTGGAGCGCGAGATCGGTCCGCGAGTGGCGAAGTTGCGGTCGATCGTGCGCGGCGCGGTGTCGCGGCGCCGGTCCCGCTGACGTTCTCGCAGTTGAGAGTCCCTGCGCCGTTCGACGACCCGCCGACGGTAGGCTGGGATGTCGCGACATCAACGGCCGCCACCACCAACGGCTGCGATCACCAACGGCAGGACGAAACCCACAGTGCAGACGCATGACATCCGGAAGCGGTTCCTGGACCACTTCATCAAGGCCGGGCACACCGAGGTGCCGAGCGCTTCGTTGCTGCTCGACGATCCCAACCTGTTGTTCGTGAATGCCGGCATGGTCCCGTTCAAGCCGTTCTTCCTGGGTGAGCAGACCCCGCCCTACTCGCGGGCCACCAGCGTGCAGAAGTGTGTCCGGACCCTCGACATCGACGAGGTCGGCATCACCACCCGGCACAACACCTTCTTCCAGATGGCGGGCAATTTCTCCTTCGGCGACTACTTCAAGCGGGAGGCCATCACCTTCGCCTGGACGCTGCTGACCAACAGCGTCGCCGACGGCGGCTTCGGCATCGACCCGCAGAAGCTGTGGCCGACCGTCTACCTCGACGACGACGAGGCCGAGGCCATCTGGCGCGATGAGATCGGTGTCCCCGCCGAACGCATCCAGCGACGCGGCATGAAGGACAACTACTGGTCGATGGGCGTGCCCGGCCCGTGCGGTCCCTGTTCGGAGATCTTCTACGACCGCGGGCCCGAGTACGGCGTGGAAGGCGGCCCCGAGGCCGACGAGGACCGTTACATCGAGATCTGGAATCTCGTGTTCATGCAGAACGTCCGCGGCCCCGGCGGCGGCAAGGACAACTACGAGATCCTCGGTCCGCTGCCGAAGCAGAACATCGACACCGGCATGGGCGTCGAGCGCGTGGCCTGCATCCTGCAGGGCGTCGACAACGTCTACGAGACCGACCTGTGCAAGCCCATCATCGATCTCGCCGCGCAGCTGTCCGGGCGGGCCTACGGCGCCGGTTCGCACGCCGACGACGTCCGGTTCCGCGTGGTCGCCGACCACGCCCGCACGTCGGCCCTGCTGATCGGCGACGGAGTGCTGCCCGGCAACGACGGCCGGGGATATGTCCTGCGTCGTCTGCTGCGGCGGGTCGTCCGGTCCATGCGTCTGCTCGGCGCCGGGAGCGGAGCGAGCGGGCCGAATCAGCTCGGTAGTGGCGACAGTCAGCCCACCATGGGCACGATCATCGGCAAGGTCATCGATCTGATGGCGCCGTCGTATCCCGAACTCGAGACCCAGCGCAAGCACATCGTCGACGTGGCGGTGGGCGAGGAGACCTCGTTCTCCAAGACCCTCGCCGCGGGTTCGAAGCTGTTCGCCGACGCCGCGACCGCCACCAAGGCCGCGTCGCGCAGCACCATCACCGGGTCGGACGCCTTCACCCTGCACGACACCTACGGTTTCCCGATCGACCTCACCCTGGAGATGGCGGCCGAGGCCGGTCTCGCCGTCGACCAAGAGGGCTTCACCGCGCTCATGGCCGAACAGAAGCAACGCGCCAAGGCCGACGCGACCGCCCGGAAGACCGGGCACGCCGATCTCAGCGTCTACCGCGACTTCCTCGACCGCGGGCCGACCGAGTTCACCGGCTTCGACGAGCTGGTGTCGGAAGCCCGCGTCCTCGGCCTCGTCGCCGACGGTGCGCGATTGCCCGCCGCATCGGCCGGGCAGGAGCTGACGGTCGTTCTCGACCGCACGCCGCTGTACGCCGAGTCCGGTGGACAGATGGCCGACATCGGCACCATCAGCACCGGATCCGGAGTTCGCATGTCGGTCACCGACGTGCAGAAGGTCGGGAAGTCGGTGTGGCTGCACAAGGTCCGCATCGACGAGGGTGAGATCGAAGAGGGCGACGAGGTCCTGGCCGCGGTGGACACCGCCTGGCGTCACGGCGCCACCCAGGGCCACTCGGGCACCCACATGGTCCATGCGGCGCTGCGCGAGGTCCTCGGCCCCGGGGCGACGCAGGCCGGGTCCCTGAACCGTCCCGGTTATCTGCGTTTCGACTTCAACGCCGGCGGTCCGGTGACCGAGGCCCAGCGTCGTGAGATCGAGGAGATCAGCAACGCCGCGGTCGAGGCGAACTATCAGGTCAACACCTTCGAGACCGGTCTGTCCGAGGCCAAGGCGATGGGCGCGATGGCGCTCTTCGGCGAGAACTACGGCGACGTCGTCCGCGTCGTCGAGATCGGCGGGCCGTTCTCGATGGAGCTGTGCGGCGGCACGCACGTCGCGTCGTCGTCCCAGATCGGACCCATCACCCTGATCGGCGAATCCTCGGTCGGCTCGGGCGTCCGGCGCGTCGAGGCGTATGTCGGCATGGACTCGTTCCGGTTCCTGTCGAAGGAACGGGCGCTGCTGGCCGGGCTGGCGTCGTCGCTGAAGGTGCCGTCCGAGGAGGTGCCGGGCCGCGTGGAGCAGCTCGTCACCAAGCTGCGCGACGCCGAGAAGGAACTCGAGCGGGTGCGCGCCGACGCCGCACGGGCCGCGGTCTCCGGTCTTCTCGAGACCGCGACGACCGTCGGTGCGACGCTCGTGGTCGAGGGCCGGGTGCCGGGCCTGGACGCCAACGGGCTCCGCTCGGTGGTGACCGACCTGCGTGGCCGGGTCGCCGACCGGCAGGCGGTGATCGCGCTCTTCTCGCCGAGCGGTGACGGGCCGGATGCCAAGGTGCCGTTCGTGATCGCCACCACGGCCGCCGCGCGGGACGCCGGTATCAAGGCCGGCGACCTCGTCAAGGAAGTCGCACCGCTGCTCGGCGGACGTGGCGGCGGCAAACCCGACCTGGCTCAGGGTGCCGGTACCGATCCGTCGGGCATCGCCGCCGCGCTGACCCGCATCCGCGAGTTCGTCGCCTGATGCCCGACCCGCAATCCCGGCCCGACGCTGCGCCGCGGACCCGAGGACGACTCCTCGGCATCGACGTCGGGAGCGTGCGGATCGGCGTCGCCGTGTGTGACCCCGACGGCATCCTCGCCACGCCGGTGGAGACGGTGCGCCGGACTCCGTCGCGCACCGACGATCTCGACCGGATCGCGGCCCTGGTCACCGAGTACGAGGCCGTCGGCGTGGTCGTGGGCCTCCCGAAGACACTCAAGAACACCGCGGGCACGGCGGCGGAGACCGCACGTGCTTTCGGGGACCGACTCGCGTCCCGGATAGACCCGGTGGCGGTGCAGTGGCACGACGAACGTTTCACGACGGTGACCGCACAGCAGGCACTGCACGCGAGCGGCCGGACGGTGAAGTCCTCGCGCGCGGTGATCGACCAGGCCGCGGCGGTCGCTATTCTTCAGGGGTGGTTGGATGCACGACGGTGAGTCAGGGGAGCCTCCGGTGACCGACGATCGGCGTCGCACACGCCACCGCGACGGCCAGGGACGCCGAACCGAGGGCATGGATCCGGAGCGTCTGCGGTATTTCACCCAGTCCGCCGAGGGGTCCCCGCACACGCGGCATCGTCGCCGCCGGACCGGTCCGGACTCCGCGGACCCGGCCGGCCGTCGGCCGGTCCCGCCGCCCGTCCCGCCCGCCGAGCAGGCGCGTCCGGTGGCCGGCTCGCCGC